>JAGYNX010000535.1 GCA_018399855.1 Spirochaetota bacterium | reverse complement strand
AATTTTTTGATTTTCAAATGAAAGGAGATATACCATGGGAATAACCAGGAGCCAGTATAACAGGGCAGTGCTTCTCTTCGATGACATGGTGGACGCAATAGCAAAAAGCATAAAGAAAGAAATATGGGACAATGCCATAGTACTGTCAATAGAGAACTGGATGAACAGTATGAGTTCAATCGAGATGCTTGAAACCCGGATACAAAAAGCAGTAGAGAGTAAAAAGAACAAGATAGAAACAATAATACGTCCAACCGTAAGAAGATATATAGTTGATTTGGAGTCTATTATCGGTGAGCATTCAAATAATATTATTGAGCAGGCACTTGTGGGTTTTAACGGGGAAGTAGCAGACTTTGAAAGTGATAACTCATTTACTGATGATATAACTTTCATTGTGCAGTCAATCACAGTTGTCGTTGCAAGCGTGGTAAGCGGTGGCGCGGGAACGGCCATTATCGTAACTGGCCCAGTAGGTTTGATAATAGGCGCAATAATCGGGATTTTCGCCGCACGTTCAGGAAAAGAGACAATTTCCAGTTATGTTAAGATGACTCCTCTTCCTCCCATGATAAAGAAATTCTCGAAGTCAAAGGTATACAGTTCATTGTCATCAAAAGAAAATGAGTTCGAATCAGAAATAACTGAATCGATAAGGGAACGACTGGGCAATTTCACCAGTTACCTGGAAAAGCAAATTGAAAAGTAATAAAAGGGATATGCCTGATGAAAAACCTGGCAGGTGTGTATACCGTTCTGAGTGAAATAAGAACAGGTGATGAACAATTCTCAAGTACAATAGAAAACTGGCTTCATGGGGTGGAGAAAACTATACATGATATCTATCCTGATCAATCCCCCGGACAGGGCAACGATAACGATGATGCTGGAATAAGTTCTCCAGACGTTGTAGTGAAAGGAATTAATGACATCCTGTTATATCTATACGGAAAACGTGAGAAGTATTATCGAGAAAAAGATAAGATAGACGCATTCGCACGTGAAAGTATTGATGAGATCATCGGTGAATATTCAAAGCAGACTATTATATTTATCAGGCAACAGTTTGAAAGGATCAGGAAAGAGTTCCAGGAACGGTATGGCCTGTTTACCGGCTTATCCGAAGACGTGAAGAAGGTGGGAAGTGGACTTGATGGCATGGTCAGCAGCTTCAAGGGGTTCATGTTGAAGGAGAAACAAGAAGAGGTTCCTAAAAATAATACTTATCTCATAGAAGAACTAATGGATAAATATCTTGGTAAGAAAGCCATTATTGCGTTCAATGATGAATTGACCAGGCGAATAAACGCAAGACAAATAGAGCGCTGGGAGGACGTGGCAGAAGATATAGCACAGAATGTATTTCACGGCAATGAGAAAAGGTATATCGGGAGTGATAATGTTCATGGTAATATAAATATTGAGATGACAGATACGGGAAAAGTATTTCTCGGTGGTGTTACTGCTACGGTGAGCAGCACACTGGTGCTGGCAGCAGGGTGGCACACAATAGCCT
>JAGYNX010000534.1 GCA_018399855.1 Spirochaetota bacterium | reverse complement strand
TGTAAAGATTGTTGAATTTATAAAAAAAATATTGAAATATAGTGGCATTATTGAAATACAGCACTACATATGCTATGAAAGTGGTATGCAGTAACATAGCATATGCTGTAATTATAAGAATTGAAATTTAATCAGAGAAGGGATACATATATGCCGGATATTGGTATTATTCTTGGAAGTGATTCAGATCTGCCCAGGATTAAGGATTGTTTCAGGATCCTGGACGATTTTTCAGTTTCATACGAGATTATCGTGGCCTCTGCACACCGAACACCCGCCAGGGCCATGGAATGGGCGTCTTCAGCCAGGTCAAGGGGGATAAAGGTCATCATAGCGGTTGCCGGGGGTGCCGCCCACCTGCCGGGGGTTGTTGCTGCCCATACCACACTGCCGGTAATAGGGGTGCCAATAGAGACAAAGATTTCGGGGGGACTTGATTCGCTTCTGTCAATTGTACAGATGCCATCGGGGATACCAGTGGCAACAATGCCCATGGGCAGTGCCGGGGGAACCAATGCCGCCCTTTTCGCCATTAATATTCTGGGATCCAGTGACCCCGCAATAGCAGGCAAGATCGAAACATACAGGAAAGAGATGGCTGAGAAAATTGAATTGAAGAATGAAGAACTGAAAAAACTGGGTGTGCATGATTATATAAATACTATTGAGGACAGGCGATGAGTGTAATTGAACATGGCCCGGGAGCGCTGCCCCCGGAGAAGGTGATGATACTGGATTTCGGTTCGCAGTACACGCAGCTGATCGCAAGAAAAATAAGGGAATTGAACGTGTACGCCGAGATCGTGCCCTATGATATTTCCATCGATGAAATCAGGAAAGAGAATCCACGGGTGATTATTCTATCAGGGGGGCCGTCATCCATTTACGATGATGATTCTCCGAAGGTGGACAGCAAGCTGTTCAGCCTCGAGGTGCCGATGCTGGGCATATGCTACGGGCTCTACGTGGTGGTGGATGCCTTTGGGGGGAAGATCGAATATTCCAGTAAAAGGGAATACGGCCGTGCCATGGTGGACGTTGAGAAGAATTCAGAGCTATTCAGTGGACTTGAAAACCGGCAGGTTGTATGGATGAGCCATGGGGACAAGGTGCTTGAGCCACCCGAAGGGTTCGTGATCACCGCCAGTTCACTGAACGCCGAGGTGGCGGCAATTGAGAACAGTGAGAAAAAGATCTACGGGGTACAGTTTCACCCCGAGGTGTATCATACCGAACACGGCATGGAGATACTGTCCAACCTGCTTTTTGATGTGTGCGGTCTTTCAAGAAGCTGGACGATGGAGTCATTTATACATTCTACCGTAGAAGCGATTCAAAAAGAGGTGGGGGACGGGACCGTGCTGCTTGGACTTTCAGGTGGTGTGGACTCATCGGTAACAGCGGTGCTCTTGCAGAAGGCCATCGGTGATCGGTTGTATTGTGTGTTCGTGAACAACGGGGTGCTGCGAAAGAACGAGCATGAGCAGGTGATCGAACGTTTTGAAAAACACCTGAAGCTGAATC
>JAGYNX010000533.1 GCA_018399855.1 Spirochaetota bacterium | reverse complement strand
AATATTATCATCTTTTCCTTTGCGTCCTTCGCGTACTTTGCGCCTTAGCGGTGAATCATTAACAGAGATTCAGTAAAAAATGTATTGACATTGATGTGGGACGGGCAATGAAATATATACTTTGTAATTGTAAATCACCGCGTTGTTGTCATTCCCTGCTTTGTATATGCTTGATTGTATTCCGGAATGTGGTGTGATATCATATTGTATAGCATTTGCATTACATAGAATTGACATGTAAGGAGAATATCGTTGAAATTGAAGGGTGCGCAGATAATTATTGAATCACTTCACAAGGAAGGCGTTGAAGTTATGTTCGGGTATCCCGGAGGGGTTGTTATACCCATTTTCCATTACCTTTTTGACGCGCCTTTCAGGTTTATTTTATCCAGGCACGAACAGGGTGCAGTGCATGCGGCGGATGGGTACGCGAGGGCTACCGGTAAACCCGGTGTTGTTATAGCCACCTCCGGTCCTGGTGCCACAAACCTGGTAACAGGCATTGCCACCGCGAACATGGATTCAATTCCCCTTGTCATCTTTACAGGGCAGGTGTCAACAGAGACAATTGGAAACGACGCGTTTCAGGAAGCCGACGTAACCGGTATCACCAGGCCAATAACGAAACATAATTACCTGGTTAATGATGTAAAAGATCTGCCCAGGGTGATAAAAGAAGCCTTTCATATCGCCACGACCGGAAGACCCGGGCCGGTGTTGATCGATGTTCCGGTGAACATTTCTAATGCCGAGACTGAATATGACTATCCTGACAGGGTTAATCTTCGAAGCTATAAGCCGGTTTACGAAGGACATGCCGGCCAGATTAAGAAGGCGTGCAAGCTTATTGAACAGGCAAAACGACCGGTGGTATATGCCGGTGGCGGGGTGGTAATATCAAATGCCTTTGAAGAACTTCGTGAATTTATAAAAAAAACCGGTATACCAATTACAACCACGTTGCTTGGGCTGGGTATATATCCGGAAACAGATCCACTTTCACTTGAAATGCTTGGCATGCATGGAACCTATTATGCCAATCATGCCGTTCATGAGTCAGATTTACTCATCGCAATCGGTGCCCGGTTTGATGACAGGGTAACAGGGAAAATTACCGAGTTCATACCAGAGGCAAAGGTAATCCACATTGATATTGATCCCGCGTCTGTGAGTAAAAGTGTGCAGGTAGATGTGCCCATAGTTGGTAACGCGAAGAATGTGTTAAAAGAAATGAACAAGATAGTGACCGCACCCCGTATAGAGGAATGGATTTCTCACCTGGATAAAATGAAAAAAGAGAATTCTCTTACCTACGTAGACAGTGACACAAGTATTAAGCCTCAATACGTGGTTGAAAAGTTATATGAACTTACAAAAGGTGATGCCATTATCTGTACCGAGGTTGGCCAGAACCAGATGTGGGCCGCACAGTTTTACAAGTACACGAAACCCAGAACTTTTATCTCGTCAGGTGGGCTGGGCACCATGGGTTTTGGCTTTCCCGCGGCAATCGGGGCACAGCTTGG
>JAGYNX010000532.1 GCA_018399855.1 Spirochaetota bacterium | reverse complement strand
TACCATTGCCGATCTGTATTTCGTCGGCTATCAGGAGTATGTCATAATCGCGGCATATCTTTTCTATTTCCTGCAGCCATTCGTTTGACGCCACGTTAACGCCGCCTTCGGCCTGGACAGTCTCAAGAATAATAGCCGCGGGAAGATCTACACCACTGCTGACATCATCCAGAAATTTTCTCATGTACTCGGCAGTATTCACACCATCACCGAAGTAGTTGTCATAGGGCATAAAGGAAACATTCTGCCGGTTAATGAATGCTTCGTCCCTGTAAAATGAGTTACCGGTCACGGCCATAGAACCCATTGTAAGCCCGTGAAATCCGTTGGTAAATGAAATGATATTGGATCTTCCTTTTACCATGCGTACCAGTTTCAGTGCTGTCTCAACCGCGTTTGTACCCGTTGGGCCGGCAAACTGAATCTTGTATTCCATGTGTCTGGGCTCCAGGATTGTATAGTAGAAGGCTTCAAGAAAAGCTTTCTTCGCGCTTGTGGCCTTGTCAAGGCCATGCACTATACCGTCATTTTGTATATACTCGATAAGCGCTTCTGACACCATCGGGTTATTATGGCCATAATTAAGTGTGCCCGCACCGGCAAAGAAATCGATATATTCCTTGTCCTGTTCATCGAAAAGCTTTGACCCTTTTGCCTTGTTAAAAATCGTAGGAAAATGGCGTACATAACTTCTCACCTGTGATTCCATCTGTTCGAATATTCTCATTGTTCCTCCTTGTATTTTTTACTAACTATTTTACTGCTGAAGGGTCCGATCCTGAAAAGATCCTCAGGTTCGTGCTCTTCACCTCCAAACATCTCCGCGGAAAAATAATCACTCTCGTTGCATTCAGTCTCGAGATGAGATGCAAGATTTCTGAAAAATCCACGTGAAGCGGAATTTGAAGGGGTAACAGTAGTTTCAATAAACTGTATATCATCAAGATGTGACCTTGATAGAATATCCAGTATCATCTTCCTTGCAAGCCCCATTTTTCGCATGGTTTTGCTTACTGCCACCTGCCATACGAAAAGGGTATCATCCTTTTTAGGATGCCTGTATCCTGATATGTACCCTGTTATTTCTCCATCACTTTCAACTACAACACTTGTTGTATCATGATGTGCACATATCAGCAGGTAACTGTATAATGAATTTAAATCCAGTGGTTTTGACGCGTCGACAAGCTTGTAAATAGAAATACCATCACCCGGTTCGGGTTTTCGAAATATTATACTACTTGCGTTGTTCGAGTCATCATTTTCACTCATATCGGTATCTTTTTATTACATGTAGTATCAACCATATACAATACATTTCGCATAAGTAAATATACTGTATTTTTGAAGAAAAGTCGGCAGGAAAATTGCGTTTTTGCCTGTTTTTCAGAGAAAAAAGGCTTACTACTACAGTTGTCGTTACCCTGCTTTGACATTACAACCCTCCTTCAAATACCTGTCAACAACAAAATGAGAATTAATACCTTTTCAGATATGTATATTTATATATCTATTCCCTATGTATTGTT
>JAGYNX010000531.1 GCA_018399855.1 Spirochaetota bacterium | reverse complement strand
TACATGTACCTCAAGGCGTCCGCCCCCGCCAAACTTGCCCCTGATGGTTCCCAGTGAACCATCAATACGAAGTGTGCGCCCTTCCTGTTCAGAATGACCATGCATTTTCAATACCGCCGTGGCACCGTTGTCAAATTCGATAATGGTTTCCTGGTGATCCACCTGGTCATTGTCGTTGCGGTAAACGCATTTACCATAGGGGCCTTCACGTAATGCCTTCATGATGCCTTCTTTCGTAAGGTTCTCTGTGATAGTGCTGGTTGGCCACATCTTCCATATATGGTAGCCTGCCAGGCCGGGAATATAACGTGAGAGGTTTGGAAATTTCAGCATAAACCTGGCAAGGACGGGCAGTATTTTTGCGTCTGTCTTTGTTATCCCCAGTTTCATGTGTTTTCCGTAAAGATAGGTGCTCACTGATTCGTACTGGCAGGTATTTGCAGCGGGACATCCGTCGGTGCATCTTGCCGGGGCGCCTTTGGGGGCATTGTCCGGCTTGAAGTGTGAAAGATTTCCCATTGAGCTGATATAGCGCGGCTGGCTTCCGGCAAACCATTGAATGAGATCGAGATCGTGACAGCACTTGGCAAGTATCATTGGTGACGCTATATCACTGCGATGCCAGTTGCCCCGAACATATGAATGTGCCATGTGATAATATGAAACGTTTTCCGCGTGATATATGGTGAGTACATCCCCGATGATACCGCTGTCTATTATTTTTTTTACTTTCCAGAAGAAATCAATATATCGCAGTACATGGCAGATGTTCAGGGTCTTTCCGGTTCGATTTGACGCGTTCACGATAGTTGTGCAATGATCAAGGGTAAGTGCCATCGGTTTTTCAAGCAGAACATGATACCCCTTTTCCAGTGCCCTGACAGCCGGATCTACATGCATGGTATCATGGGTGGCAATTATGGCGCCATCTGCCATTTTCGAAGGGGCAAGTATCTCCTCCCAGCTTTGAAAGACCATTGATTTATCAAGGCCGTGGCTTTCGGCTATCCGTTCGCGGCGTTCCTTCACCGGTTCGGCAACTGCAGCTATTTTCAGTTTACCAGGGTTGGCCAACGCGTATGAGGCGTATATGTTACCCCTGTCCCCCGCCCCTATCAGTATAGCCGTTTTTGGTGAATTCATTTCCAGTGTAATCCCCTTTGTGTAAGATTAAATTTATTCTTGCAGGCATTGAGCCTGTTCGTCAAGGATAAATAGCAGGTGCTGGAATGAGCAATATGCTTGCATATGATGGCGATACATTCTATACTTTTGTTATTCTAACAATATACATATTCCAGCTTCAAAGGAATCAATGAAAATATATTATTAAGTACTATTGTAATGAAGAAAACAGAAAAAATTAAAGAAATGAGACTATTTTTACTGGTACTGGCGTTGCTCGCTATTAACTGGCCCATCCTGTCAATTTGTGTGAAACGGGGAATACTTTTTTTATTTTTATATCTTTGAAGATTTTCCTCTGTTAACTCAGAAACAGCCAGCAAAATATCAGAAAACCTGTCAGA
>JAGYNX010000530.1 GCA_018399855.1 Spirochaetota bacterium | reverse complement strand
TGATTGAGGTGGCTTGATATGGGTGATATTGAAAACTGGGAATTCCAAAAGAAGAAAATAACTCCTGACCAGGCTGCCGAACTGGTCAAATCTGGTGACATGGTATTCTATGGTGAATTTGTTCTTTTTCCTGAAGCGTGTGATGAGGCACTTTCAAAAAGAGCAAATGAGCTTGAAAATGTTGATATTCGTAGCGTGTGTTACACGAAGGTACCCAAAGTTGTTGAAGTTGACCCTGAAAGAAATCACTTTGTTTTGAATGATTTTCACTTTGGCACTATTTCACGTAGATTATATGATAATCATCTTTGTAATTATGTACCTGTTACATATCACCAGGGCCCACGAATTATCAGGAAGTATCTTGATTTTGATGTTGTATACCTGACGGTCGGCCCCATGGACCCGCGAGGATATTTCAATTATGGTCTCGCGAACTCTGTAACTTCAGGGGTAATTAGCAAGGCTAAAAAAATTGTAGTTGAAATAAACAGAAATGTTCCCTACTGTCTTGGCGGCAATCAGGAGTCTATACACATATCACGTGTAGATTATATTGTTGATGGTAAAAATTCACCATTACCAGAAGTTCCTCCTCTTGAACCTACTGAAATAGATAAAAAGATTGCCAAACACCTGCTTGCTGAAATTGTAGACGGTTCATGTCTTCAGCTGGGTATTGGAGGTTTACCGAATATAGTAGGTAAAATGCTTGCTGATAGTGATATAAAAGATCTTGGTGTACATACCGAAATGCTGGTTGATTCGTATGTTGATCTTTACAATTCTGGGAGAGTAACAGGTTCCAGGAAGAACATTGATAAGTTTAAAATGAGCTATACATTTGCCATGGGAACAAACAAACTGTATGAATTTCTTCATCATAATCCAACTTGTGCATCCTACCCTGTGAATTATATTAATGATCCGAGAATAATATCACTTAATGACAAGGTTGTCGCAGTGAATAATGCTATCGAAGTAGATTTGTTCAGCCAGGTTTGTTCTGAATCGGTTGGAACAGCCCATAAGTCTGGCACTGGTGGACAACTTGACTTTATATTTGGAGCATTCGGATCTCATGGAGGAAAGGGATTTATATGTTTGAGTTCAACTCATACAGACAGGGAAGGCAACATGAATTCACGTATTGTGCCAACGTTAAAACAGGGTGCTATTGTTACTGTACCAAGATCCATCGTTCAATATGTAGTTACCGAATATGGTATCGCTCAATTAAAAGGAAAATCTACATGGGAAAGAGCAGAAGCCCTTATCGATATATCTCATCCTGACTTCAGGGACGAGCTTGTGCAGAAAGCAGACGATATGAATATCTGGACAAGATCAAATAAAATTCATTAAAACCTTACTCCATATAAATATAAAAAAAGGAGATGACCAAAACCATCTCCTTTTTTTATACATAGCTGTTGATAATCATGCATCATTTATCAAGCGCTTCAAATGCAGGTAGTGTTTTCCCTTCCATCAACTCAAGAAATGCGCCACCGGCAGTAGAAATATATGAC
>JAGYNX010000053.1 GCA_018399855.1 Spirochaetota bacterium | reverse complement strand
CATGATCGTAACCTACAGGCACCTGCTGGACAACGTGAAGGGCATGATCACCAACCTGAACAAGAGTTCAGAAGAACTATCACGGGTAAGCAGTGTAATGGAAACTGAATCCCAGCAGCAGGCCGCCTTTATAGAAGAGACCACCTCGGCGCATGAAGAACTACTGGCGAGTATCGAAAACGTGGCCGATTCAGCCGGCAACCAGTCCCAGAAGGTTTCTGAAACATCCACAGCCATGAACAGCCTGAGCAGCAATATTCACGAAGTCGATAAACATTCCCAGAACGTCAGCGTGAAAGGACAGGCAACCGTACAAGGGGCCCGGGACACAGAGCTCATGCTTAAAGATACAATTCAAAGCATAAACCAGCTTTCAGACAGCTCTACCCGTATCGTTGATATAGTTGGCATAATAAATGATGTATCAGACCAGATAAACCTCTTATCCCTGAATGCCGCCATCGAGGCAGCAAGGGCTGGTGAGTTTGGTAAAGGGTTCGCGGTGGTGTCTGAAGAAATATCAAAGCTGGCCGAAGCCACCGCCAGCAGCACAAAAGAGATAGAAACCCTTATCAACAACAGCCGCAATGATATTACAAAGGGAGCAGAGCTTGTAAACCGTACGGCCGCTTCAATCACCCGGATGATAGGTGACATCGAAGAAGCCGCTGCCCTGCTTGGTTCTATCGCGTCGTCTACTAAAGAGCAGTCAACACATGCCGAGCATGTAATGAAGCAGACCGAAGAAGTTGATAAAATGTCAGAACAGATCGCGCTGGCAACCGAAGAGCAGAAGGCCACAAGCGGTGAAATTCTTAACGCCATAACAAAGTTGAATACTTCTATACAGCAACTGGCCCAATTCTCAGAAAATATTGCCAACGTGGCATCATCAGTTGATGGACACGCCCACAGGTTGACTGATATTATTAATGGATACAATACATAACATACAGCAAGTCAGTATTTGTGTTGTAGCCGGGATTGAAAAAAAGTGTTACTATTTAATGAAAATAGAATAAACTTGACAATAATAAGTCGATAATTAAACTGAGTGGGCGTTATTTTTCTTTTATTTTCATTTTTTTGATTCCAGTAAACCATGTTCGAAAGAAATAATCCCAACGCGGATGAGTTATAATACAGTATTGGTATACACAATACCAATTATCGGGAAATACGGTATACTATGGCATTAAACCCATTTAAAGATTCTAACCTGAATGATCTGCAAAAAGATATCAGGACATTTTTCGAAGATCATTTTGGCAATCTTCGTGACAGAACCAGGGAAATCTGGTCCCAGTTTCTCAAAAGGGGTAAAGAACGGATTACCATCATGTTCATCCCCCACTCGGAGAAACGAATCCTCAATTTCCATATATCAATTTTTGCCTTCAGTTCTGTCATTCTTGGTATAATAATCACCATTACCATTACCTCAATAATGATAGTTAATCATTCTTCCACTATCAAAGAAGTCTCAAAACTGAAGATACATGGTTCAAACTCAAAGGTTCAGATCAAAAAATACAAGGAAGAGATCAACAGGCTGTATAATCTTTTCCAGAAATTCAAGCCAGAAATCACCTATCTCTATTCACTCACACCTGGTAATAACGTAGATACATTATGGGCAAAAGGAGGTGCATCAGCACCGGTTTCTGACAAATCCGATAATGATATCTCCACACCTCCCATTGAAGTGTTGAATATCGAAGAGATGGAACATGAATTAAAAACAACAAGAGAAGTAATCGCCCAGATAAAACGATTTCTCAATG
This sequence comes from Spirochaetota bacterium, assembly GCA_018399855.1. GTDB lineage: Bacteria > Spirochaetota > UBA4802 > UBA4802 > UB4802 > M55B154. The sequence continues at coordinate 8,410 of JAGYNX010000053.1, read as the reverse complement.
CCAGAAAGAAAATAATTGAAAACACACCCTCACTCTGGCCGGTAGAGGGACATGTCATTTCACAGTACGGGGAAAGAACATCCCCGTATACATTCAGAAAGGAATTTCACCATGGAATCGATATCGCCTCATTCCCGGGTGCACCCGTACGGGCCACGGCTCCTGGAACAGTAGAATCCATTCACTGGGATTCCGACCTGGGACTCACCATATCCATAAAACATAAATACGGTTTCCTGACCACCTATTCACACTGCCAGAGAATATCTGTCGAGAAAGGCCAAAAAATTTCTAAAAGCGAAGTTATTGGATACGTGGGAAGGACGGGCAAGGCAACAAGGCACCTGTGCTATTACCAGGTTCGAATCGGTACTGAATACGTAGATCCGCTGCCTTATCTCAACAAGATTTCTCCTTAATATCAAGCTCTTGAAGGCTACAGTTCATCTTCGCTTCTTTTACTGGTGAGCAGTTCATCAGGAATATCTTCTATTTTTTCACCAACCTGTACGGCAAGGCGGCTTCCGATAAGTCCAGGGCGGCATTTGTATTTCTTTCTTCCCCCTATACGGATTACCATCTCCGAATTTACCTTGGTATTGGGCAGTTTTACCACGTCTCCTGCCTGAAGATTCATGATCTCGTTCATGGTCACTTCAACTTCACCAATTTCAGCGATGATGGGAAGATTTACTGTTTCAAGGCGGCTTTGAATAATAGTCATATTCTCGTCAGTAGCACCTTTACGTATACTGGAATACCAGTACTGGGCGGAAAGCTTGGAAATAACCGGCTCAATGGTAATATACGGTATACAGAGGTTTGTCATACCTTCCACTTCACCAACCTTGGTCTCCAGGGTGATGAGAACCACCATGTCATTGGGTGGTACTATCTGGGCGAACTGCGGATTTGTTTCAATATTTCCAAGACGCGGCCGCAGGTCGATTACATTTGACCATGCCTCACGCAGGTTACCAAGTATGCGAACAATGATACCTTCCATAACAGAAAGTTCGATATCGGTAAGTTCGCGGCTTATCTTTGTTGATTCTCCCGTACCGCCGAAAAGCTTATCAATAATGGTAAATGTAATGGACGGGTCAATTTCAAGTACCGCGGATCCTTTCAGCGGGTCCATGTTCACCACCGCCAGGGTGGTAGGATTTGGAATTGAACGAATGAATTCTTCGTAGGTAAGCTGATCAACCGATGCCACGTGCACACTCACCAGGGCACGTAACTGGGCAGACAGTGCGGTAGTGGTAAGACGGGCGAAGGTCTCGTGCATCATCTGCAGAGTACGTATCTGGTCCTTGGAAAACTTGTCAGGACGCCTGAAATCGTAGATCTTGACCTTGCGCTGCTCTTTGGCGGCACTGTAATCCGTAGTATCCACCTCACCGGTGGATATGGCGGTCAATAGAGCATCGATTTCATCCTGTGATAATATTTCTGTCATATGCTATTCCTTCATTACAGTGGCATCGAAATTAGTAATGAGCCAGAAATTACGATATTCCTCAAGTGTATACCTGTACTTGTATACGAAAGGATATCTTGCTCCCCATCTCTTCACCTTCACCTCAACGAAGGCCAGCCCCTTTTCACTTATAATATTTTCATTTAGTATTGAAAAGTCAACAAGATAATCTACCCTGTCCCGTTCAATAAATGTATTAAAATCTTCCAGTATTTTCAACCTATCATTTTCCGTTGCCTGGCTGTACGACCTTGCAAATCGTGAAAAGGCCTGTATGTACTTATCAAGATCCACGTACTTTCTAAAAAGATCCCACTTCTCATTTTTCTCGGCAGAAAGTGCCAGCAGCACTACCTCGGACGGGGAAATAGTTCGTTTAACTTGTTGTACCCCTGATTCCTTTTGAACCGTCAATACCGGTATAATATTGATATTCAATACGTTATCACTGGATATGGCTCGCTTAATACCGGCATCAGGGAAAAAATATCCACGTACACGATAACTGTGTCCCGTATCGATAGCATATAGATCCCTGAGATCAACTTCCTGTATAAATTTCTCAGAAGGTTTAATCGTGATCATCCTTTTCCCGGTATCTGCGATTACTTCGGTCATGGCCTTGTCCATACTCCTGTAACCCACCCTGCTAGATGCTTCCTGTCCCTTATCTGTATATACCACCGGCTGAAAGGTTGTGTATGCTTTATCGTATATCACAAATGATGCGTCCAGTTTAGAGGTATTATGCACAACAAGCTGCACTTCCACCCGCTCATCACTGTAAAACGAAGTTTTATTAACCCGAAGGGTCAACCGCAACTGATCATGGACATCAAAACTCTCCTGCGCGGGAAGATTATCCCCGTGTACAAAAGTTAGAATAATACCAACCATCAGCAGAAGACGTGTAATCATCTTCATGTATCTCTTACCCGTATTATTATTACATATGATATTCACTCCCTTTATTATCGGAAACATATCAATACGCACTTACCAAAATATCTTACCTGGAAGCGAATTTCTCATAATACGGGAAGGATCTTTCAGTTTACATTGCCGGTTTTCTGTAAAAAGCCCGTTTTTTTCCTGAAAGGTGTCAGTAAACTGTGTATAACAGAATCCCTGTATGCTGCGAAATCGCGACAATATTTCAAGGTGGGTTTTGAAGAATGTCTCAAGATCATCTACCTGGCTCTTGTACATGTCAAAACCGAATCCTCCCATCTCGCTTATCAAAAGGGGTACCTTTCGGTCTCCATATCCCTTCTGGCAGGGTGTCTGCACATTTTCACGCCCAAGCAGCATGCTGAAGAAATTCCCCCAGAGGGGTGCTTCACGAACACCCTTTTCAAGCAGCCGGTAAAACTCTTCAACATCGTTCAAATCCGGAATATAGTGATGAATATCCATTATATCTGTTTTTAAGTGGTGAAACCCGCTGTTATCAATATACAGGTACCCGGGATATTGCTGCCTCACCCGGTTGAATAATTCTATCACGTTTTTTCTTGCCCTGCCTGATACGAATGTTGAATAGATCCCCCAGCTTTCATTGAACAACACGGTTGTAATAATGGATGGATGCATACTGTCCCTTCTCAAAACCTCGTGCAGCTGGTATTCCATTTTTCGCATGTTTTTCGTGGATGGATAGTAATAGCCGGGCATCTCCTCCCACACAAGAAATCCCATGACATCGGCCCAGTAATGAAAGCGTGGATCTTCAATTTTTTGATGCATGCGGCAGCCGTTAAACCCGGCATTTTTCATCATGGATATATCTTCATGGTACTGTTGATCATTCTCAGGCCTGTAGAGCCCATGTTCATAATATCCCTGGTGAAGAAGAAGCCGTTGATACAGCTGTTTCCCATTGAGCTGAATAATGCCGTTTTCAACCTCCACCTGTCGATGGCCGAAATACAGGTACAAACGGTCGACTTCCCTGTTTCCTCTTTTCAACACCACCAGTAGCGGGTGCAGGGCAGGCCAGCCGGGTGTCCACTGATCAAAAAGCTTTGCCTGCAGTTCCGTGCTGCATACCCCCCTGTTGAACGGGTCGAAAGTGACGGCCTCTTTGAAAATTTTCATGGGAGTTTTCAATGCGCCTTTTTTACCGTGAACCTGTGAAGCAAACACGTGCACCTCCAGGGAAAGATCATGAGCTATCAAGTCCCCCGAGCCAACAACCTCGGCATTGAAGGTAATCATACGTTCAGGACCCCTGGTAAAGATGACATCGCTGATATAGTGTGATGTGATCTTCTCGATCCATACCGGCTGCCAGATCCCGGTAATTCCGGTGTACCACACCATAAACGGTTTTTTGAGAAAGGTCTGTTTTCCCCGCACCTGTGAACCCGATGGAGAATCTTCTACCATTACCGCGAGCACATTGTGATCCTGCAACTGCTCAGCGGGAAAACTGAATGGTGTGTATCCCCCCTCATGCTGCCCCAATTTTGTTCCATTAAGCCACACGGCAGCCCGGTAATCAACCGCGCCAAAATGCAGCAATCCCTTTTCAATGTCCCCGGGCCTGTCAAATGAAAGAAAATACCAGAATTTCTTTACCTTCGCAATTCCCCGTGGATCAAGGCCATGGGCAGACAAAATCTTCTGATTGATTTCAGATTCAAGAGGGAACGGGACATGCACGGCAAAGGGTGAGGAGGCCACGGGTAATTTCCCGTAATCCCTGTTAATTATGGATTGGGCAACATCCTTCATGTACCATTTTTTTCTTAACCCTTCCCCCTTTTTATCAGGGCAAAGCATCCATTCCCCACACAGGCTGTAGGCAGGATTCCGTATCCGGTCAGGACGGGGAAATTTTTCCCTTCCCGCGGTCAGATGGGTGGTTTTGAGATTAATCTTCTCAGGTATCATCGCGTCGTGTTACTCCCGTGAATATAAAACGTCAAATGAATAATAGTTTCTTTCTTTGCTGTCACACATTTTCATAATAGGCAATTATTTTTTTCGCTGCCCTGATCCCGTCCACCGCTGAACTCACTATTCCGCCGGCATACCCGGCGCCCTCTCCAATGGGCACAAGGCCGCTGCATGAAATTGACTGGTATGATTCATCCCTGGTGATACGAACAGGGGAGGACGTCCGTGTTTCCACGCCCGCGCATATACCCTCATCTGAATAATATCCTTTCATCTTACGGCCGAAATGCACAATTCCCTGGGCGATTTCGCCGTAAATCCAGTCAGGTAAAATCGAGGTCATATTCACCCCAGAAACAGCGGGAGAATACGTCGCGGCAACAGCACCCCGGCTCTCTCTTCTATTAACAAAATCCGTCACCCTTTGCACCGGGGCCGTGAACCCTCCGCCGGGCAGCCGAAAGGCGGCCGCCTCAAGTGTGCGCTGAAATTCCACACCACCATGGGGAGTGTTCCCAAAATCAGCCGGGTGCACGGTCACCACAACCGCCGCGTTGGAATAACTGCCATTTCGCTGTGAATAACTCATGCCGTTAATGCAGAGCATATCCTGTTCTGAAGAGGAATTGACTATTTCTCCCCCCGGACACATGCAGAAGGTATACACCCCCCTCCCCGTTTTCGGATTTTTCCACGCGAGGCGGTATTCAGCCGCGGAAAGTCCCTTCTTTTCCCATGATTCACCATATTGAATGGCATTGATCAACTCGACGGGATGCTCCACCCGTATTCCCACCGCGAATCCCTTGGGTTGAAGGTTAACCCCCCTGTGATGAAGGATGTCGTACACCCCCCTCGCGGAATGTCCCGTCGCGAGCACCAGGAATGGGTTACACTGTATCTCCTCCCCGTCAATACTGTAAGAAAACAACCGGTCATCACGAACCGAAACATCCGTAAGCAAACTTGAAAAATGAAACCTGCAGCCCCTTTTTTCCAGCAAACCTCGCAGCTTTTTCAGCACAGGAATGAGCTTATCCGTGCCTACATGTGGTTTGGCATCATATAATATGTTTTCAGGTGCACCAAGTTCCACCATCTTTTCAAAAAACCACCGAGATTCGGCACTTGCCGATCTGCTGACCAGTTTTCCGTCAGAATACGTTCCCGCTCCCCCTTCACCAAACAGGATGTTGCTGTTCTCATCAAGAATCCCGTGCTGTTTCAGCTGCCCTATATCCCGCATTCTCTGTTCAACCGGTTTTCCCCGCTCGTACAGATCTACCCCTATCCCTGATTCGCTAAGGGCAAGGGCGCAGAACAGCCCCGCCGGCCCGGCCCCAACTACCGGCACCCTGGTATCTTTTTTCACAGTTGAAAAGGTAACGGGCTCGGGTTCATTGTATACACTGCATTCATCATGGGAAAGAAGATGCTGCCTGTCCTCCTCCTCTACCGAAACAAGTACACGATACCTGTACACAATACTGTTTTTTTTCCGTGCATCAAGAGATTTGCGCAGTATTTTCTCAACCGTCATACCCTTGCTGTCGTAGAGTGCGTATAGCTTGTCCTGTAGAACCGTTTCCGGTTCATGTGGACGGAGTGTCACATTGTCAATAACCAGACAGGTTTTCATAAATACATATTCCCTTGATATGGCCTTGTGCACCATATCTATCATCAAATCAAAAAAACAAACCGGCTGTTTAAAAAAATGAAAAATTGTGGACTTTTTGCCGACAAATTCTACAGTATACTTCAGTATATAATAGCGAAATTTATGTAAGAGTCATGCAAAAAACAAAAAACCCGAAGATTCTTGAAAAACAGGAAAAAAAGAGAAACCATATCATATGGTCTGCATTTAATGCGATAGCAAAAATAGGGTATATAAACCTTACCGTTGAGGATATTGCCGAAGAAGCTGAAATATCTAAAGGGGGTTTTCATTATTACTTTGAAACCAAGGACGAGGTAATGCTGGAAGTAATGAAAACCTTCGTTGATTTCTTCCTGGTGTCCATGAACATTTCAGTACCTGACCAGGGCAGACCACTTGAAAGGATGAGGGGAATCATCACCTATACCATGAAGATGTCACTGAATCACAAGGAATACATCCGGGTGATCATCGATTACTGGGCACAATTCAATTATAACAGGGATCTTCGTAAAATCTACCTTGAATACCAGGATATCGTAATCGGGCATATCCGTGGATTGATCGATACCTGTGCCCGGCAACAACTTATCCGTGAAGATATCGACCCCGAAATTGTTGCCGAGATCATAATCAGCGAACTTATCGGCTTTGCCCTTCGTGTCACCTGGCATGAAGAGGCCACTGAAAGCATTATGTCTGAAAGGATAAACCTGACTGTAGATCATCTTTTTACCATGTTCGTAAAATAGTATTGCACTTTCACTTTTTTTTGCGTATTATAACGTATCAGCAATACGCTACAAATAATTCATGGAATATAACTACAATGTCATCACAAAACCAGGAAATAAAGCTCTCCCAGATCAGCAGCATAAACAAGCAAATTAACTCCACCATGAGCTTAAACGGCCTGTTAGCTGCCATACTTGACGTAACCAAAAAAATGATCCATTCCGAAGGGGCCTCCATTCTTTTAACCGATCCCGTGTCAGATGATCTCTTTTTTTATGTTGTCCGGGGTGGCAGAGACGAGGAAATCATGGGTGAAACAGTGCCCCAGGGAAAAGGCATTGCCGGCTCTGTTATGATTACAGGTGAACCCCTTATTGTAAATGATCCGCAGAATGACAAGAGATTTTATCGAGAAATTGATAACAAGTCCCGCTTTCAGACAAGAAACATACTCTGTGTTCCCATGAAGGTGATTGACACACAGATAGGCGTTTTAGAGGTAGTCAACGCCATTGATAGAGAAGGTTTTGAGGAATGGGACCAGCAACTGCTTTCATACATTGCTGACCAGGCTGCCATTGCCATTACCAACAGGCAGTTATACGATGACCTTTCAACCAGGCTGCGTGAACTGACCACCTTATACGAGATCTCGCAAAATCTTGCCCACGCTCAACCTGAAGATAATATTTTTTCTCAAATCATGGAGCCCCTTGCCAAGAACCTTGGGGTAAGCCGTGTATCAATCGCCCTCCACGATCCTGACTTAAAGACGTACACCATTGTTGCCTCAATGAATCTTCCCGATAACATTAACATGATTATTACTGATCATTCTGAAGCTCCTGTGATCCATCATGTCTGTACAACGGGGGATCCCCTGCTTGTATCTGATATAAAGAAAGAGACTTCCTTCAATCAATCCGTGAAAAACCGGGATTATAATACCCCTTCGTTTATGTCTCTCCCCCTTCGGCACAAGAATAGGATCATCGGGGTACTTAATCTTTCTGACAAGATTGACAACAGGCATTTCACCGCTTTTGACTTCAGGGCTGCATCCACAATAGCCAACCACATCACCGAGGCCTATCAGAACACCATTTACTACCATACAATGGAAGAACAGAGAAGGCTGGCCCAGGAGATTGATATCGCTTCCGAAATACAGAAAAGGATTCTTCCTACCTTACCTTTAAAAATTCATTCTCACAGACTGGCAGCCTTTAATAAGCCCGCCAAAGAAGTGGGCGGTGATTTCTACGATTATTTCCCTTTTGAAGGTGATAAGTTCGGAATTCTCGTGGCTGATATTTCCGGCAAGGGCATTCCCGCTGCCCTCTTTATGGGTACTGCCCGTAATGTTATTCGCGCTGAATCCCGCATGAGCATTCAACCGGGCAACCTGCTGGCCCACTCGAATCGTTACATTTGTGAAGATTCTGAATATGGCATGTTCGTCACCGCGTTTTACATGCTGGTAGATTCACACAACAATCTCATCACTTACGGAAACGCGGGGCATAATGACCAGATCCTCCTTCGTCCGGCCAACAGGGAGGTTGTCCGCCTTAATGCCGCCGGCCCGGCCATGGGGATAAATCCAGCTGCACAATTCGAGGAAAAGG
>JAGYNX010000529.1 GCA_018399855.1 Spirochaetota bacterium | reverse complement strand
GCATACCGGTGTGGTGTGGTATAGAACCAGGCTTTTTTTCCCTTCCGATACCAGGCTGCAAAGCGTGTTCATCGAACTTGGTAAGATCAGTGATGTAGACGAATGCTATTTAAATGGGAATCTCATTGGCAAAACGGGTTCTATCGAGGAAAAAAACAATCACTTCTTTGACCGGTTGCGGTTCTACCATGTGCCGCCGGGAATTGTGAAATATGATAAAGAGAATGTTCTTGCCGTACGTGTGCGGGGATATCTTCCCGATTCACTGGGATTGATATGGGGAACATATAATATAGGTCCCGCGAGGGATTTCATCAGGCTGCTTTTTAAGCGTTACCTGGTTGATGTGCTTGCCATTGGTATATACCTGTTTCTTGCTTTTTACTTCTTTTCATTTTCATTGATGAAAACAACCCTGTTTAGACACCAGCGGGCATTTGCATTCACAACATTAGCAGCGGCTATATATCTTTTCTGCGTGGGACAGGTAAAGTATCTTTTCTGGGACAACTTTTACGTGTTTCACGTAGTTCAGTACGTGGTAGGCATGGCAGGTGTTGCGGCCCTGCTGATATACATGCGAAGGGTGATGTTTAAGAGGATTACAGTACCCGACAAGGTGGTAGTCGTCGTGCTGCTGCTTTCTGCAATGACCGTTATTGTTATCGGTGAAATCAGGTATTTTACAATTCCCCGGGTATTGTGGCAGTTGTGTATTTTGTATATTGTATTTGTGGGAGCGAGCAGCTCAATTGAAATAATACGCAAGCGGTACCGGGAATACATTTTTATTGCTATCGCTTTCAGTATTATTGTTACCGGCCTGCTGTTTGAGGTGCTCAGGGCTTATTCTGTAGTTCCCGATTTCGATTATCTCAAGGTTGGATTGCTGGGCTTTATTATTACTGTTTCATTTCAGCTTGCAGAACAATTTTCCGTAGTTCATCAAATAGAACAGAATCTTCGTATACGACTTGAGGATGAGATTCTTGAGAGTACCCGTGAGTTGAAAGACCGCAACGATACGATTGAAAACCAGCTGGAGATCGCAAGGCTTTTACAATCAAGGCTTCTTCCCGACAGTGACCCGGCGGTGGGTGGGCTGGATATTCACGCCCGATGTATTCCCATGGATAAGGTGGGAGGGGACTTTTATGATTACTGGCAAAATGATGCAGGCCTGTTTACCGTTATAATTGCCGATGTTTCGGGACATGGTGTACCGGGTGCGTTCCTGGCCCTCATCACGAGAAACGCCTTCAGAAACGCGGTACACATGAAACTTGATCCCAAGGCCATACTGTCACTTACCAATTCAGCAATCCTTGAGTCTACCGTGCAGTCACATTTTGTTACCGGCTGTATCTGCAGTGTTGATACACAAACAGGCCATATGCGTTTCGCCAATGCCGGTCATCCCCCGCCTGTTCTTCTTGAAAAAACAACAGGGGAGGTTGTGGAATTATGGTCAAGTGGGAAACCCCTGGGCTGGCTTGCCGATCCCGGCCTCGATCTTGGGGGAATCACCCTTGGTG
>JAGYNX010000528.1 GCA_018399855.1 Spirochaetota bacterium | reverse complement strand
GGCAAACAGGGTGATGTCAAGGGATAAAGGCAATATCTACCGTTACACGTCCTCGTTCATCTCCCGTAAGAGCTGTTTCTCCCTGTACCGCATGAAGAAAAGTCCGGCAAAGAGACACAGGCCGAAGCCCACGAAGCCGCTTAGCCGAATTCCCAGGTCGTCACCGGGGTCTTTGCCCAGCGAGGTGAGTGCGGCAAAGATGAGCACACCAAAGGTCTGTCCGAACTTCTGCATGAGGGTACGGGCGGCGTAGAACATGCCTTCCTGCTTGATTCCCGTTTTCATGGCGTCGTGCTCGGCAATGTCGGCTAGAACCGCGTTGGGCAGAATTCCCAGAAAGGCTATTGGAATGGCATAAAACACAACCACCATCCAGGCCTGCAGGGTGTTGTCCAGGGGAAGCCGGCCCAGGAAGTATATAAAGAAGAAAATGATACTCATGAAAAGAAAAGAACCCGACACAAGTGGTTTTTTCCCTACCTTCTTTGCCAGGATGTTGACAAAAGGATAGAAAACGAAAGAGACGATGACCATTACCGGCATAAGCTGGCTTACCATGCCCTTGCCAAGACCAAGAAGAACGGTGATATAATACATGAGACCTGTCATCACTATCATCAGGGCGGTAAAATACGAGAAGTCGGCAGCCACGTAGTACACGAAGTTCTTATTTCTGAAGGTTTTCTTTATTGCCTCTGACATTGGGATGTCCGTCGGTATGGCATCGCAGTAGCGTTTTTCATCTATGGTGAGTACCGGAACCATCATGAAGAGTATTGATACAAAAGAAAGAAAACCGATGGCAAGCTGCAGCTGTGTCACCGTGTCGGTTATACCGGTGAGGTTACCGATTATACCACCAAAAAGTGGTGCCTGTGCGGCAACCATGATGCCAAGGGCATAAGTGATGGATATCCAGGTGGACAGGTTCAGCCGTTCGTCGGCGGTATGTCCCAGTTCTGGCAGCAGGGCGAAAAATGGCGTGACGTATACTGTCAGAAAAAGGTAGAAGAATGTCTGCATGGCAAACAGCCAGGCCACGTTCCAGCCGCTCTTGCCCATCACTACGGGCACAAACATCAATGTACAGAACAATGCTGCCGGAACCGCACCCGCGGCAAGGAATGGAATTCGCCGGCCGCGTTTACCTTTCCAGCGGTCACTCAAGCTGGCGATCAGGGGGTCGGTGATGGCGTCCCAGAGACGTCCGCCAGCGGCGATTATTGTAATAATATTGATTACCATGAGAAAGGTTACCTGGGGTATGAATGTTTCAATTCCTGAACCCTCAGGCGGAATATAGAAATATACAAGCTGTAGTCCGATTATGTTGATAAGCGTTGACCAGCCAAGCTGCCCGATAGCGTATCCCCATTGTTTACCCAGGGGTAGTGATTCTTTTGTAGTATTCATATGCCCTGCCCGTAAAATTTATGATGTAATCATCGGAAACGATTTATTGTTGATTATTATCAACCCCTTCCAGTTTTGCAAGAATTTTATTGTGTATTATGAAAAAGTGAACAGAATGTGAGTGAAAAGT
>JAGYNX010000527.1 GCA_018399855.1 Spirochaetota bacterium | reverse complement strand
AGGCACGAGGCAGGCGGTATTGCCATCCATTTCGATGAGATGGATCTTGATTCATTTATTCATATACGGAATATTATAGCCTATAACGAAGGTGATGGCGACAAGGTTCGCGAGGAATTTGCCTCCATGGTTAAGGAGCACGCGAAACAGGAGAATTCTTGATGAAGGAAGCAATGTACTATTCAGTACGTGATGATAAGAAAGTACTTTGTCAGCTTTGCCCCCATCATTGCATTATTTCTGACGGCAAGAGGGGAATCTGCAGGGTGCGGGAAAACCGGGACGGTGTACTTTATTCTCTGGTATACGAGATGCCATGTGCCATACATACCGATCCAATAGAAAAAAAACCGTTATACCATTTTCTTCCTTGTTCCAGGTCAATGTCGGTGGGGACGACGGGGTGTAATCTTACCTGCATGCATTGTCAGAACTGGGAGTTGAGTACATCTGATCCTGAAAAGATACCCTGTTCACGACTTGATACTGATCACCTGGTATCAAGTACTATTGAAGAAGGGTGCGCATCCATATCGTATACATACAATGAACCCGGTATAAACTTTGAGTATGTGCTGGAAGCCGCCGGCAAGGCAAGAAATGCGGGTTTGAAGAATGTCATGGTAACCAACGGTTACCTCGAAAAAGAGCCGGGAGAAGAGTTATACCCCTTGATTGATGCAGCGAATGTTGATCTCAAGGGGTTTAACGATTCATTCTATAAGAAGATCTGCGGTGCCAGGCTGCAACCGGTACTGGATACCCTGCGATTGCTGAAACAATTAAAAGTCTGGATTGAGATAACAACACTTATCATTCCCGGGTACAATGATGATGATAATGAAATTGCGCAGATGTGCAAGTGGATCGTGGATACACTTGGTGATGAATACCCACTGCATTTTAGCGCCTTCCACCCCGCATACAAAATGCAGGATGTTCAATCCACACCTGTAGATACCCTGCGAAGAATGAGAGAAATAGCAGGGAAGGCGGGGATTAAATATATATACCTGGGTAATGTCCGCGACCCGGGCATAACACGGTGTCCCGGATGCCAGGAGGAAGTAATTTCAAGAAAAATGTTTGGGACGGCAGATATCAAACTGAATGATGGGAAATGTAAAAACTGCGGGACCACACTGCCTGGAGTGTGGTCCTGATGCAGAATTTTAGTGTTCTGCCGCGTAGAGTTCATCCTTTACGGGGAGAGCTTTTCTCAGGTTCTTGATGTATGGATATAGTTCACCGGATTCGATATACTCATCACATTCATCCATAACACGACGTGCAACGGTAAAATATTTATGCACTTTTTCTTCGCCTGAACGCTTCAGCCATTTCTTTTTGTCACATCGGACTCGCAGTACAAAACTCTTGTTGTCACTTTCAAACTGGCGAAATACGGTACAGTTTAAACAGTTAGCGCAGTACGCTTTCTCGGTACTCATATACACGGCTCCTTAAATAAAATATACAGGGGTTTCTTCAGTGTGTGTGAAGTTTTTAGCGAAGCACGGTTTGTTTAATTGCCACACTACATTCAC
>JAGYNX010000526.1 GCA_018399855.1 Spirochaetota bacterium | reverse complement strand
AGGTGTAGGGAAAACCCTGAACTATGTGCTGACATGACAAAAAAGTTAATTGAAGCCTATGAGATCATTATGGAATATTGCAACAATCACAGGTATCCTTTCACTGAAGCTGAAATAAGAAAAAGCATTGAGTTTGAAGATCCCGAAGCGTTCTGGGAAAGACGATTTGGTAACGACCCTTACTGGGGTGCTACCTGAGATTTGATAGCAGTTTGGTTTATGATATAATTACCATCAAATATACAGTACAAAGGAAAACACACATGGTCATGATAATCGATGGAAGGCCTATTGCATGCAAAACGATCTTCCCGTTCCCGTTATCAGGGAATACCGGAAAGATATGTAAAAAAGTGACGAAAAATTCAGTATTTTTCACTAAAAAAGTTAATTAATCATTATCCCGCTTGACAATATATACTTTCAGTTGCTAATATTCCATATTAGCACATTTATAACAAAGTAGTACCGGGAATGAAAAATTATATATGGTACACCCCTGGTTGCATTGCCCGATGCTGAGCCAGGGGTTTACTTTTTCATTCACGGGTAATAAAAAGCATATTGCTTTTACAGAGGAAAGGTGAAACATGAAACGACCAGTTACGTATATGTACAAGCTGAAGGATGAGCGCAGCTTTCAGAAGATTTTTGATGTAACATGCAGTCATGGTGATACCGTGTACTGTGAGTACTTGCAGGACGGGGTCCGCAAGAGTGAAACTTACCGTGACCTGGAAAAAAGATCCCTAAACACCGCCTATACCCTGCAACAACGCCTGGATGGCATACCCGGGGGTACATTTATTGGCATTCATTTTGATAACTGTCCCGAGTGGCCCGCGATTTTCTGGGGTATACTCATGGCAGGATATAACCCCATACTGCTGGACTTTCGTGCATCGAAGGAGAACCTGGAATACCTGCTTACCCAGTCAGGTGCGGGGGCCATCATCACCGACGATGCAGTTGTTGACAACGATATACTGGTGATTACCCGTAATGATCTTATGAACAGCCTCAGCGAGCCGGTTGCCGGATGGGAACCAACCTGGGGCAATTACCTTGCCTACTGTACCTCCGGCACCACCGCAAGCTCACGTATTTACGTGTACGACGGTGCCGCGGTTGCCAGCAATATCTACCGCAGTGGGGACACCTTCGAGGTGAGTCCCTACCTGATGCGTGAAGGTGATGTGCGGGTGCTGGCCTTTCTGCCCTTTTATCATATCTACGGTTTCGTTGCCATATACTGCCTTTACTCGGTATGCGGCAGCACCTTCGTGTATCTCCCGGACAGGGATCCCATGAGCATACTTGCAACGAGCAGGGATTTCGGAGTTACCCATATCGCTTCTGTTCCCCTCATGTGGAACAATATCGTGAAAAAGGTGCACATGCAGCTGCAGGAGGCATCTTCACTGAAGCGGGCCATCTTTCGCGGGATGGTGGCAACCAGCCTTGCCATGCAGAAAGTGGCCCCCGAGAAGGGACGCCGGTTTGCCATGCAGAAGCTTTTCGGGGCACTCCATGATAAGCTGCTTGGAC
>JAGYNX010000525.1 GCA_018399855.1 Spirochaetota bacterium | reverse complement strand
CTGTCATCTCGGAAAAACCGGTGGAATGTTTCATTCTCAGAAGTTCATTCTCATCAACAACAGCATCCCTCACCGGGATGCTTCCTGAATGGTCATCGGGGGTTAGCCGTGCCAGTATTCTTCCATTTATACGTGGATTGGAGGACAGCATGACCGCCTCGGCATATCTGAAACCCCGATCAGACAGGGGTTCGAACATGGAGATCATGTCATTGGCATCCACCGATGAAGCGAGAACGTCACCCCCGTTCATCATCAGCACATTTACTACCGACTGCGCCATAACCGAAGAGTTCAGTTTCCCCTCCATTATCAGCCGGTTGATTTCCTGGTTTTTCTGATAACTGAAAATAAAAAATGACAATGGCAAAGAGGATACCAGTGTGATAATAATGCAGGCAATTATTAATTTTGCTCTTATATTCATTACACCACGTTATCGAAGTTTCTCAAGTGCTTCTTTTCTTTTCATGGCCCTTGTATAATATATCCTGGCCATCCTGTTTTCAGGGTCAAACACCAGCACACGATCCATGAGAGTAATACATTTCTCATAGTTTTTCTGCCTGTAGGCGGCAATACCTTCTTCCACGAGGCCGGGCACCACATCGGCCACCTTTTCCCTGGTATCCTTTATCAGGGCAGCAGCATCATTGTGATTATCCTTTATAGAATTCAGAAGGGTAATGGCCTGGTAATAGTGTTCCCCTGATGCCAGGTCTTTTGCCCGCCGGTATGTAGACTTGATCTGTGATATCCGCCGCATATAGTCTTCTGCTTCAGCATGATCTTTTTCAAGTGATAATACCATGGAAAAATATCGCTCGGCAGAATCAATCTCTCCCGATTCAAACTGATGTATACCCCGGGTCATGTACATCTCCAGCTTACCCTCGTCAAGTTCTCTTTTACTTTCTCTCCACCTGGAAAAGGCACCCGGATTATACGTTACCCCAAAGGTCCACTGTGTGGTTGTAAATGACCTGTCAGAAAGTTGCAGTATGGAATAATCTCCCGCCAGTTGAACTGACACCATATCCACCACGGGAAATTCGACACCTGCCCTCAACAGGGCTCCCGGTTTATATGTCCGTTTTTTTTCACCAAGCCTGTCAGTTTCAAGCCTGAGAAAAGATTCTTTATAAAACAACCCGCCGTAAGGATAGGCGGTATACGAAAAAATTGATACTCCCTTCATCAACCCGCCTCCCCCATACAGTCCATACGACCGCATGGATGACTCTTCACTATACCGCAGGTTCCAGCTGGAATAATTGACCCCGGCACCCAAAAACACTATATCATGTACAAGATACCTGAAAGACAGGCCAGCCACATGCCCGTTCTTCAATTGCTCTTCATATATGCCGCGTACATTGCTATACCCCGCACGGGGAGTAAAAAGCATGTCACTCTTTTGCATGGCCTCGCCAAATCCTGTCGCGGGCACTACACCGAAAACACCCGCCAGCAGCAGCACCATGAGTGCAGGCCGTAGATAAATTCCCAATGCAATATGTTCCGCAACTTTACGCCATATGGTATTAAT
>JAGYNX010000524.1 GCA_018399855.1 Spirochaetota bacterium | reverse complement strand
AATAATGATTTATAGACATAAAATAAATTATGATGGTTTACTTCAAAATTCAGGAATGAGCCATATTTTATAATATAGATTTAACCATTGAGAGTATTTATGGAAAACACTACATCTATAGGAATTAAAGATGACATTCTTGTAATAAAGGTTCAGGGAGAAATGCGGGCCGGCAACAGTTTCACCCTGAGCGAGCTGCTTCCCGAATACCTGGAAAAGGTTGACCGTAAATTATCCATACTCATTGACCTTGCCGACTGCACCTACATGGACTCCACTTCCATTGGTTTTATTATCCTCCTGGAATCACGCTGCCGACGATATAATGCCGAATCAGTTACCGTTGTGAATCCATCCCCCAATTGCGTAAAACATCTGCAAGCACTCTCAGCCCTTGACAAGCTGCACATCGATACGAACAGGAAGGTGCCTGCTATTCAATTGTTTCCACTTGAAACAGGAACCAGGAGTTTTAAGAAAAAGCAAAATATTGAATTGATGTTTGACGCCCACGACATTCTCAGCGAGCTAAGCGAGGAAAACCGCAGTGAATTCGAAGACCTTCTCAATGAGCTCAAACGGGTGCTGGACAGGTAACGAAGAGGGATACCGGGAACTTTTTCCTCCCCGATATCCCTGAGACATTCCAGGAAATTTACGATACTTTCAATGCACCTGGAGCCGGCTTCTCTTCTTTTTTCAATCCCTTCGTATCAATTAAACTGCTGGTTATATATGACACCACAACAATAGTAAAAAGGCTCATCACCATGGCAAATGTCCTGAAGGGGAACTGTATTCCATATACCGGGTCATTCATGGGATATGGTATGAAGGATGGAAGGTTGAATATGGCTTCACCACCGCCAAGACGAAGCACCAGGCCCACCGCGGCCCCGGACAATGCACCCATGTGATTGCTTTTCTTGTAGAACAACGCCATCACCAGCTGCGGAAACAGTATCACGTACACCAGGTCGGCACAAAGGTACCACAGGGCATACACGCTCTGCACGGTTAACGCCAGCCATGTGGCCACACCCCCGATCACAAGAACAGCCAGCCGTATGGACATTCTTATAGTTTTCTCTGACGCGTCCGGATTTATCAGAGGACGGTATATGTTCCAGGTAAACATGGAAGATGCCGACAAAATGGATGAGTCTACTGAAGACATTACCGCAGCGGCAACCGCCCCAAGGCCAAGGGCTGCCACAATTGGCGGGGTCATCTCAAGAAGCACGTAGGGCAAAATCATGTTTGCCGAAGGGGCTGCCCCGAGGCTGCTGGTAGTCCAGTCAAAGCCGGTGCCGGCAATTCCGATGAGAACCGCGGGTACAGCCATGAGAAGACAGCCGAATCCGGCATATACTGAAAGCCGCACTGCCGACCTGTCATCCTTTGATGAAAGTACCCTCTGAAAATATACCTGCCAGGGAATGCCACCCAGTATGAGCAGCAGGGCAAAATCCATCCATGTCCATACCGAATTGCCCCAGTCGGCATTGTTGCCGGCAAATGCTGAAAGGGGGGGAATGAGTGACAGGCCCT
>JAGYNX010000523.1 GCA_018399855.1 Spirochaetota bacterium | reverse complement strand
TCGCCGGTATTAATGCCAATACCAATGTAGAGTGCCGGCTTGCCCTGTTCATCCCATTGTGCATTCAGCTGGTTCAATTTTTCCATCATCTCCACGGCGCATTTACATGATCGTAACGCGTGATCATCCTGTGGTAACGGGGCACCCCAGAAGGCCATGATCTCGTCACCAACATACTTATCCAGCGTGCCGTCATACTGGATAACAAGATCTGTCATTGCCTGAAGGTATTCATTGAGATGCTCAACCAGTTCTTCGGGTGGCATGGTCTCAGATAAAGATGTGAAACTTCTAATATCTGAAAATAATACGGTAAGGATCTTTTTTTGCCCTCCAAGTTGAAGCATCTTGGGATCTTTCAGCAATTCATCAACAACTGATTTCGACACAAATTTTGAAAAGGTTTGACGTATGTATTTCTTTTCCTGTTGCTCGGTTAATACACGGTATGCAAGTATAAATGAAAAGGTTCCCCCGATTTGAATGATGGGGGTTGTAAACGCGCATATCAGGTTCATCGTATCGAAAAGTATATACCCTCCCACAACGTATAGCAGGCCAAGTACAATGGCGAAAATAACTGAGAAAACAATTGAAAAGCGGGGAAGTAAAATGCCCATCAGCAGGGCCAGAACCAGCATTATCATAACATTTTGCAGTGGTGTAAGCTTTATTATGAAATCCTGGTTTAAAATGGTGTTGAGTGCGTTGGCATGATGTTCAATACCAAACAGCTGTCCATAAGGAGAAGGGTGGATATCCGTCGATATACCGGTTGATGAATACGCGGCAACCAGGCATATTTTGTTTTCAAGTGACTTATGTTTGTATTTACCTTCCCTTGCAAAGTAGTAATATGAATAACTCTGGAAACTGCCAGGCCCCCCAATGAAATTGATATCCATAAAACCTTCATCATCAATGGGGATGGTAATGGTTCCATCAGTGGATGGTTTTGCCATCTTCTCGGGGGGAATATTATTCAGCTTTATATATTCTCCAATTTTAATCTCTACATCATCTTTTGTAATTCCATAGTAGTGCATCACAATAACAAGGTCGATTGATGGATAGTAAAATCCACGATACTTGATAACGAGGGGGAGTTCCCTGTTCACCTTGTCTGTGACATCAGGTTTAATGTTGGCATAACCGATACCCTCGGCTGCACGGGAAAGCATGGGTGTTGGTGGTACTGCCTCTTCAACCCATGGCATTTTAGTATCATCAGGATCAACGGGAAAACTATACTGGTTTAAAATTTCCATTCGCTCATCAATATCAGAATACTTTACGTGCACTTCTTCTGTTTCGAATGGAAAGTCAAGAAACACGTTACCGGCCTCACGTATTGCTTCGGCGAATTCTTTTTCGTGTTCCTTGTGATCAAGGAACATAACATCAAAGAATATTGATTGGGGATTTCCCGAACTGACAAACCGGGTAAACTTAGCGTGCATATCCCATGAAAAGGGCCATCGTATCCCCTGTTCAGAGAAACTGCGTATTGTACTTTCATCGATACCCAGTATGATTATATCCTCCCTGGCG
>JAGYNX010000522.1 GCA_018399855.1 Spirochaetota bacterium | reverse complement strand
TTGATTTTCCCACGGCATGCGCCCTGATACTCGGTGAGAACATAGGTACAACTATCACTGCCAATATCGCTGCAATTGGTGCCTCAACTGACGCCCGCAGGGCTGCCCTCGCCCACCTGATTTTCAATGTGTCCGGGGTGATATGGGTTCTCCTGATATTCCATAATTTCTTCGTTCCACTTGTAGACTATATAATTCCGGGAAATCCTTCCAATCCTGACGCCGCATTACGTTCCATTGTAATTGCTGATCACATGGCCGCTTTTCATACTATATTTAATGTAACCAATGCCCTGCTGTTTTTACCTTTTGCAAGGCACCTTGCCAACCTGGCCATATTTATAATCCCGACGGGGAAAATGGACAAGGACAGATTTCACCTCAAATACATCAGTACAGTGCTGGTCTCCACCCCTGCTATTAATATAAACCAGGCCCGGCTTGAAATGCGCCGCATGAGTGGAATTGTAAACGACATGTTCGACCGTACCATCGAAGTATTTCATAACCCATCAGAGAAACTGGGGGTCAAGGTTGAAGAGATTCTAAAACTAGAGAATACGGTAGACCGTCTTGAAAAAGAGATATCTGACTACCTGGTAACCATATCCCAGCACAATATTTCACAGGATCAAAGCCAGGAAATCTCGTCTATGCTGCACACGGTAAACGAGATCGAACGTATTGGTGATCAGAGTGAATCCATATTAAAGCTGATCAGGAGAAAATATGACCAGAAAATCGAATTTACCAGTTATGCGGTAAAAGGTATTGATGAAATATCAGCAAAGGTACGGGAAGCACTGGCACTTATACACCAGAGTATCTCGGTGAAAAGCACGAATATTCTTCCCGAAGCCAGGGTAATTGAGGACCGCATTGATGAGCTTCGAAAGGAACTCCGCAAGGGACATGTGGGCAGGCTTAACAAGCGGCAATGTGATGTGGATTCAGGTTTACTTTTTATTGATATGCTTTCAAAATTCGAAAAGATCGGCGATCATGCCTTCAACGTGGCAGAAAGCATATCCGGGGTGAGGATATTTTAGCTGCCTGTAATTTCAAAGCGATATTTCTGACAGAATATTCCTGATATACTCAACTGCTTCTCCGGAATCTCGCGGCATGAATATGTTTACTTCCTGTTTCATTCGCTTTCCAAAAACAAACGTGTCTTCATGTTTCTCAACAAGTACATCAAGCTTCCTGCCTTTTATCAAACCGCCGGTATCAAGGGCAAAATAATACCTTCCCTCGTAACTAATTATTGACCCGAGGGGGATGACATCCGGATCAACCGCCATAACATGAATTCCATTGGAAACCATCCTGCTGAGTGAAAGTCCTCCAACTGCCACCTTGTCACTCCAGTCAATTGTAACCACCCGGCCATTGATTCGTTTCACCGCTGTATTGCAACAGGGGCCGGGACAATACGCGGTAATTTCACACTGCATGTGAACGACTTCATGATGGGAGAATGTATCCGAATTCAGAACATCTTCAATTCTTTCATCCATGACATTCTGGCCGCTGTAGAGTATTCCCCCGATGG
>JAGYNX010000521.1 GCA_018399855.1 Spirochaetota bacterium | reverse complement strand
GGTGATATAATAATAGATTTTTTCATGTTTTACGGGGCGATTTTTTCGGTTATCCTGTCCCTGGGGCAGCTCTTTCAGAAGAACAAGCAACTTATAAGCTATATCTATGCTTTTTCCTTTCTCTGCCTGGGTATATGGTTATTCCAGGTTTCACTGTACAGCACGGGACTTTTTAAGGAATACTACCTTGTTTCTGTATTTATCATACCCGTTACATTCCTTACCGCACCGCTTATGAGCTTCAGGTACCGCTGGGTTATCGAAAGCAGCTTTTCTGTGAGCAGACGCATGGTTCTGTACGGTATACCCTTTTTTCTTTCATGCCTTTTGCTGGTTGTGCCGTTTTTCGTTGAGGACCTTTCCCTCTCAACATCATACCTGCAGCACACCGTCATTTTCAGCAGCTCATTTATGGAATTACCATTGTATTTCAAACTGGTACATCTTATGTACCCTCTTCCCAAAATATACCTGGTAATTACCATGATACCCACACTGGTGCATATGGCCGTTATATGGAAGAAAAAACGGAAAGAGCATAGCCTTACCGTGTCGCGAATGGGGTACGTGTTTTCAATCTGTATTATCTTTTCAACTGCCCTTATGGGGGCGGGAGATTTTTTTTCAACTGAGCTTACAAGATGGTCAGTACTGATGGCCAATGCAACCCTTACCGGGGTGTTTCTTGCCACACAGCGTCATCCTGACTTTAATCGTCTTTTAAAGGTCGAAACCCGCAAGGCCCGTTACGAGAATTCCAAGATACAGGGACTTGACCTTGATAAAACAGTACAGCGGCTTATGGACATAATGAACGAGGAAAAGGCCTTTGCCGACGAGGAGCTATCTCTTGGGAGGCTTGCGGATGAACTTGACATACGGCCTCAGCAGTTGTCCCAGATATTGAACGAGAAACTGAACAGGAATTTTTGCGGGTTCGTGAACGAATTCAGGATAGAAGAGGCCAAAAAGATGCTGCTGGAAGAACCTGACCGATCCATACTGTCAGTAGGCTTGGCGGTGGGGTTCAACTCCGCAACATCCTTTAATCTGGCTTTTTCCCGTTACGAGGGATGTTCACCCGGAACGTACAGGAAGAATAACCTGAAATAATCTGCTAAAACGTAAAAATCACCCCGGCCACGGCATAATGGAACATGCTGAAGGTATACACCGCGTCGTTGTCTGCTCCCCCTTCAAGGATGCGGTAACCAGCCTTCGCCTGGATGGCATCGGTGATGTCGAAGGTGAGTGCGAAGAGAATGTCTTCGGCACGGCCCTGCTTTGAGGCGAGGGCATCCCCGTCCACCAGCAATCCTGCGGGTTGGGCGAATTTCCAGTGCACCATGAAACTGAGCAGGGGCACAAATCCCAGGTCTTTCTTTTCCGCTGACTGTGTGTCACTTTCCACCTTGATGCTTGCGTGCCGCACCTTGGCAGTAAGACCTATGCCCACCGTTAGCGTTTCGGTATTCATGGACAGGTAACGGTATGTAAAACGGTAGGAGTTGAACATGAAGGTGGCGTCCACGTCCTCCCCCGATGTGAAGGTCTTCT
>JAGYNX010000520.1 GCA_018399855.1 Spirochaetota bacterium | reverse complement strand
GTATAGAAACGATGGAAACAACGTTGATATTGAGAAAGAAATGGTTGATGCCGCGAAGAACCAGATGCGGTATAACTCGCTGATCACAAGTCTTAACCATAAGTTCAGAAGCATGAAACTTGTGTTACGGGCGTAATGGAGGAATTGTAAATGGGAATGTTTAATAGTTTTAATATAGCATCAACAGGGCTTACGGCACAGCGTCTCAGGATGGACCTGATAAGCAGTAATATCGCCAACTCCACAACCACGCGAACACCAGAGGGTGGAGCGTACAGGCGTCAGAGGGCAATTTTCGCGCCGGTAAATATCAGGCCTTTTTACAAGTCTCCCCTTGTCCCCGGCAGGGTAGAGCATGGTGAGGGTAAAGGAGTGCGGGTGGTAAAGATAGAAGAAGACAAAGAACCTTTCAGGCTGGTATATGATCCTACTCATCCTGACGCGATAAATACCGGGCCGAAGAAGGGATACGTAGAGATGCCCAATGTGAACGTGGTAATGGAGATGACGGACATGGTCTCAGCCTCGCGATCATATGAGGCTAATGTAACCATGATTAATAATACAAAATCCATGTTTACCAAGGCCCTTGAAATCGGCAGGGCATAATAAGGAGGAATGATCATGTTCAGGGAAAAAGGATTTCCAACAGATATACATATCACACATGAGCTGTCGCAAAAAACACCGATGAGAAGAAAAAGTCCGCTGCAGCCGCTGGTGCAGAAATCATTCGGTGAAACGGTTATTGAGAAAAGAGATTACGGAAAGGGGAATGTAGCATGATATCACTATTAAATATGCAGTCTGGCGTACAGGGTATAGAGAAAAGCGCGGAAAACGTGGTTATGAGAACCACCGACTCCAGGCATTACGGCAATCAGAAAGCGCACAAGCTGGATGATGATGTGACCGGATCTTTTGAGAATGCGCTGAAAGAAGCGGTACAAAAGGTGAACAATCTCCAGGTTGACTCTGATACATTGTCAAAGAAAATGATATATGAGCCCGAATCTGTAGATATTCACAACGTCATGATCGCGCAGCAGAAGGCCGAGATATCCCTGAGCCTTGCCAAAACTGTTCGGGACGAGGCTATAAGGGCATACAGGGAGCTGGTTAACATGCGCTAAGAGGATTCCATGAAAAGAGACATAATAAAAAACAGGTATTTAAACAGGAAATTAATTGACTTTTTAGAACATTTTTTTTACTGTGTATGGATAATATTATGTCTCTTTAGAAATTCTCTGAAAAATCTACCGTTTCGCATGATATTGCCGTATGCATATTGTCTGCGAGGGGGGAGGAGCGCGTTATGATTGAATTCCTGCAAAACCTTTACACACAGTTAAAGGAAATATATACAAAGCTTGATACCACCAAGCGCATCATCATTGGGGTGGTGGCAGGTGTGATGGTTGTTTCCTTTATCGTGCTCTTCTCGGTTTCTACCGAGAAGGCCAACGTGGTGCTGTTTTCTGAACTGCCTGCCGAAGAATTCGGCAAGGTGACCAAGCAGCTTGAGGACATGGGGTATTCATATACTACCGACGGTA
>JAGYNX010000052.1 GCA_018399855.1 Spirochaetota bacterium | reverse complement strand
AAATGGCGCCCGTTCTACTATATTCAATTGCATGGTTTACGGGAGGAATTATGAAGCGTATTGCAATCAGTATGCTGATGGTTATGTGTTTTGCGGGAATACTCTTTGGTGAATATAAAGACGCGCTGAAATTATACGAAGAAGAAAAATACCAGGAATCCCTGGACATAATCGCTGAACAACTGGTGGTTAGTGAAGACTTTACCCCGGAATCATCAAATTACAAACTTCGATACCTTGCGGCGCATAATCACTGGAAACTTGGAAATGTTGATTCGGCGGTAATTCATCTGAAAAGATGCGCCGAAATCAGGAAGGATACTGCTGATCCATACATCGACCTTGGTTTGTTAATGATAGATCACAAAAGGTTTCGACCCGCAGCTGTTTTTGCCCGTGAATCAATAAAGCGAGAAGAAACCGCACTTGCATATTATATACTGGGGTTGTCATATTCGGGGATGAAGAGTTACTGGAAAAGCAAGCAATACCTTGAAAAGGCGAATTCACTGAATCCCGAGATGTACCTGTCCTACAATGAACTTGGTAACGTTCTAATGAAGCTGAAAAGATATAATGAAGCACTGACAGCCTATGCTACCGCCCACGCATTACATCCCGGTTCGGCAAATGTGTTGAATAACCTGGCCGTGTGCAATGAAAAACTGGGAAACAATGCGAAAGCACAGCAATATATTAAACAGGCGCATGAGCTAGAGGCTTCAAACGGGGTTATTTCCTCAAATTATAATTCAATGGTCACAGAAACCCCCTGATAACCGGTATTACAGGGAGATAATCATTGCATTCAAAATTTATCAATAATGATCCCCTTCCATGGCTTTGTGATGGCATGGACCCTTCCGTAGCCTACCTGACAGGTATACATATTCTGGACATATCAAAAAAATCTGCAGAGGGAAGACGCCTCTATGACGCGGTCTTACGCTCTGATGTTGTGGGAAAACTGCTATTGAACGAAGTGAATGGTGTCCTGGGTGATACCCGGAATTTTGATATAATCCCGCGGGGAACCATGTGGTGTTTTGCAGAAGCAATAACACGGGGGCTTGATGCCAGGGAAGAAGTTGTTACCCGCACGGCCGCACACATTTTGGAAAACTTCCAGATGGAGGACGGGGGATTTACCCTGGGATGGACACCCCGGGTGTCGGCTGGTTGCAGAACTGGCGACATGATTTATTACCTGCTGCAGTCGGGGGTGGATGATGCCAGGATAGATGATGGTATCAGGTGGATACTGCAGCATCAGCGCCATGACGGGGGCTGGCTTCATTGTCCCGTAGCAGGAACCTGTGATATGTTACGTTTTTTCATGACAAGAAGATCGGGTAAGGGGCTGCGTTATGAAGGTGATGCTGGGGTGAGAAGCTGTGTGTACGCCACCGCCGCGTGCTGCCGAGCCCTCATACAGTATAAACAAACTGAATCAACGAAGGGCGCGTTGCACAGGGCTGCAGAATTTTTTCTTCAGCAAGGACTATTTATGCAGACAAATGAAGCTGCAGGCATACGTCATCTGTGTGGACAAAATGATCGGTTTTACCTGCCGGGGGTGCCCGTGCTTTCCCAGTATGATACCATTGATGGGTTGTACATCATGGCCCATGCCGGCCGCATGAGTGATTCACGTTGCATGGAGGCCTTTAACGACCAGATGAGCAGGCAAAATAGTGATGGATCATGGGACCTGGGCCGGGTTAACACAGGCATGCTGCTGTATGGACGTGCCGGCAGAAAACAAAAAGGGCAGCCTGACAGGTGGGTTACCATGCGGATATTGAACGTATTAAAAAAAGCTGGTGAATTGGTAATTGACAATTGATTGTCAATTCATGAAGGCGTAGCCTGCTTCCAGAGAAAAGCAGATATTGTCGATGGTTCCGGAGGTTGCCCCATCCATGAAAGAGTCCCCGGCGGGATTTGTTTCCGTATATGGACTTCCGAAATTCAAGGTATTTCTTGTCCATTCCCCGCCAAAAGACACATACAGTCCACCACTGAAATAAATAGTACACAGGAGGTCGGCACCATAGGATAATCCTGAAACGGATCGAGGGCTTGGTGCATCATATGATTCTTTTAGTTCGCCTGCAACAGGGGTGGCATCATATTCACCATAGGAATATCCGATATAAGGAGTGAGCACGAAATCCCACGTTTTCCTGGTGGTGGCATGAAAGCTTGGGCCCAGGTAGAGGGAATAATCACTGTAGGTGACCATGCGCCAGTTTTTGTACTCGGCTCCGAAGACGGTTCTCTGAATAATTATTGAGCGGCGAAACTTGGTTTTAATACCCAAGTGGTCGATGGGCATGTACTCGCCGGCAATTCCCAGTCCGAAGGACATGTGGGAAAGCTTTATGCGCTTGGTTACTTCGTTTTCGAAGGTGTGGGTCAGTTCCTGTACAAAGGCGTTTTCGGCGTCGATTATATTCCCGATTGGCATCCCCACGGAAATAAAACCACCCAGCAGAATCTGTCCTTCGTGTGCTCCTTCCGGAGGCTTGTCAAGTTCATCAAATTCGGCCGCGTGTATCACGCTGAATGATATCATTACAAGTGATGCTGTCAGAAGGAGCATTATACGTGAATTCATCAAAGCAGTCTTATCCCTGTGGGATCTTTTCCTTTTCCATGATTGTAATAATTCTTTTAACTACCTGTCTGGCAATTTCATCATACCGTGAACTCTGCACAAGGATGTCTTTGCTGTCCCATATTAGGGTGAGGCTGCAGCAGTATTTTGCCCTGTATCCCCAGGTCCACGCTCTTCCTGGTTCTTTTCGAACGGTACAAAGTAGTGAACCTGATTCAACGTCAATAGCTTTAAGGCTGAATGTATCAATAAGATTGGGAACCTGGCGTCCATTCTTGTAATGCCTGAGCTCATGCCCCCGTCCAAGGATAATGACGTCGGCACCAAGCATTTTTCCGATTTTAACTGCCTGCTTATCATCAAGAAGGCCGGTCATGGAAAGCTGTTGCTCCCTGAGGATCCGCTCAATTGCCTCACGTTCAACAACTTCGATGCTGGTTTGCTTGAAGAACTGGTGGGAGATGGCATCCGCAAATTCATCACCCCATGTTGCTCCCTTGACGTCAAAGGGAAACACGGCCACCTTTTTCATCTTATTGTGCAGCTTTATTTCCTTGTGTGTGGCGACATCAATGGATGTACATGAGGTAACCATTGCCAGAATACTAATTGCACATAAAAAACGTACATATTTCATAACGAATCTCCAGAATCAATGATATACTATACTTGATTGAAGTGGTGGAGAAATAATACTTTCATAAGGGCAGGATGTCAAATCTATTTGAATTTTGAATTAGTGGATTTGCATGATTTTTTTATACATGCATTTTTTATGTATAATTGTTGAACTATTGGAAGTTGCTCTGTTATATTGTCAAAAAATATAATACACTAATGAATTCAGCAGCTGGATGAAATAATGAATAATGCATCAGAAAAAGAAGTAGAAAGGATTTTAATCATAAACTATGAATTTCCACCTCTCGGGGGAGGAGGAGGGATTGCAACCTATGATCTTGCCATTGAATGGGCAAAAACAGCACGTGTTGATGTGCTCACTTCTTCCTTCAGGGGCGTTCCAAAATATGAAAACATGGATGGAATACATGTATACAGGGCAAAGATTTTCTTTAGAAAATCCCGCGACGCGGCAACCTTCATGTCAATGTTTTCATATCTAATTACCGGTTTTATCAAAGGTGTGGGGCTTTGCAGAAAGAACAGGTACGATGTTATAAATACTCATTTCGTGGTGCCGTCAGGTCCGCTGGGGCATCTGCTCAGCAAATTATTTTCTATACCCAATCTTCTCTCACTGCACGGCGGGGACATATATGATCCAAGTAAGAAAATGTCGCCGCATAAAAGCTGGTTTTTCAGCAAAGTTGTCAGGTGGTTGCTGAAAAAGGCCGATGCGGTTGTGGCACAGTCTAGTAATACCCGGCAAAATGCGATTACCTATTATAACCCGGGTAGAGAAATTGACATCATTCCACTGGCCTTTCATCCTCCTGAAATACCTGTAGTTGATCGTGCAGAACTTGGCCTGGAGAAAGATGATTTCGTGCTGGTTACCATCGGGCGAATAATCAAAAGAAAGGCAATCGATGTTCTTCTAAAAGCTATAGCGAAACTCCCCGCTACCCCCTACAGGCTGCTCATCATGGGGGATGGGCCTGAACGGGAATACCTGGAGGGCCTTGCGCACGAACTGGGTATTGAAGAGAGGGTTCGTTTCCTGGGGTTTATAGATGATGGTGATAAATACCGATACCTGTCACAGTCTGACCTGTTTGTTCTTACCTCCCTTCATGAAGGTTTTGGTATCGTGTTCATGGAATCCATGTACTGTGGCCTGCCTATAGTGTGTACAAATAACGGGGGTCAGGTAGATTTTCTCACCAACGAAGAGAACGCCCTGCTTATAAGCGTGGGAGATGCTGAGGGTTGTGCCCGAAGCATAAAACGATTTCACGATGATGGTGCCCTGTATGAATATTGCGGGAAGAACAACCGTAAGAGGGTGCAGGATTTTTATGCTGAATCGGTTGCAGAAAAATATATGGAAAAATATACTAAAATAATTCAAAACCGGGGAAAATAATGCCCGAAAAGAAGCTGGGCTTGATATCAGGGAACAAGGATGTTATCGCCGAGTTCAGAGAGCATACTACCGGGTATGATATCAGGGTATTCAGTTCAATGAGTACGCTGAAGCCCGAAGAACTGTTGTGCGCAGCACTTGACATAGATTCTATAGAAGATTTTGATAATGTTCAGTTCCAGCTTTCAAGGATCAGAAAGGTATTGCACAGCCTTCCTGTCCTTTTGATCCTCCGGGTTGGGCATCTTCACCGGCTTGAGTTTGAATGGTTTTTCGATGAATTCGTGCTGTATCCGTTTAGAAAAATGGAAGTGCAGCGAAGACTTGACAAACTGATATGGGAGAAGAATCTTGGCTCAAGTGATAATATTATAAAGATTGGTAATTTGAAAATTGACATGGACAAGTACTCCGTGTACCTGAATACCGAGCAGATAGATCTGACTTTCAAAGAATTCGAACTTCTGCGATTTCTGGTTGAAAACAGGGACAGGGTGTTCTCGCGAAAAGATCTTCTGAATAAGATATGGGGTATCGAATACATTGGGGGCACGCGTACGGTTGATGTGCATATTCGAAGGTTGCGGGGCAAACTGGGGGAAGAATTCAATTCAATAATTGAAACGGTGCGTAATGTTGGATATCGTTGTAAAGCCCAGGAGTAATGAAAATTGCTTGCCATTTTACAAAGTATTGCCATAGTGTACCGGGTACCATGCCATATTATCTGTGATGACAGTGGTCGGTTCGAAAAAACCATTCCAGGGTGAATCCAGAAGCAGTACTTACATTGAAATAATATGAGGAAATATTTATGCATCAGATGAAAAAGATTGAAAAGATTTTTGATACCGCCATGACCGAAGACCTGACTCCCTATGCCGACCTTTTGAAGAAAATGAAGAAAAGACTGCCCTTCTTCGGGGGGACGAGAAGAATAGCCGCGGCTGTATTGTGTGAGTATCTTGGCGATATCTCAAAAATTGACATGGACACTTTGCCCGAGGTGACTAAAAGAGATATGAGCGGGCAGGTCGTGTTTGAGGATGTGAAGGACGGGAAGGCAAGAATATTTATCAACGTGGGGAAAAACCATCGCGTATCCCCCGGAGATCTTATCCGTGAGATTGTGAAGAGATCGGGAATTGATGGAAAACTTATTGGGAAAATTGATATACATACCACCTATTCTTTTATAGAAGTTCCTGAACAATATGCTGAGCTGGTATTGCTTTCAATGGACAACATTAAAATGAAGGGTGTACCGGTTGTAGCTGAGCCGGCAAAACGAAAAAAACCTGTAACGAAATAGTGTGCGTCGTGCAGGGCACAGTTACCCGTAATACTACTATTGATTCATGCCCCCTGTGCGGTAGTGGGCAAAAAGTGCGTGTTGTCATGGAAAGCGCCCTGCGTTACTGCCGGGATTGCGGGGTGGTTTTTAATACCGCGCATTCTCCCGCAGGGTATGACAGCAGCTACTTCCTTGATGATTACCACAGGCAATATGGAAAGACCTATGCCGAAGATTTTAACTGGATTTATAATCAGGGTCTTCAACGCATCAATGATATTACCCGCTTTTCCGGTAAAAAAAAAGTAAAAGGTTGTCGATTGCTTGACGTGGGTTGTGCCCTTGGGTTTTTCCTCAAGGCAGCCCGGGATAGGGGATTTGACGTTGAAGGAATTGAGATATCACCATATGCGGTTGACTATTGCAAAGATACCTACGGGTTTACAGTGCATAACCTGCCCTTTGAAGAGTTTAATCAGCATGGTTCTGCTTTTGACGTGATAACGGCATGGTATGTTATTGAGCATTCGGTCATACCAGTTGACGTTCTGAAAAAGATATATTCTCTGCTGCCTTCAGGTGGAGTGCTGGCCTGTGCAATGCCATCTTTACGCGGTCCAATGTTTCATTTGCATCGCAATCAATGGATTTCAACTCACCCGCAGGACCATTACATCGACTTTTCACCGGGAAGTATTACCAGGGTGCTTAAAAAACTGGGCTTTACCCGGGTGAAATGTATTCCCGCCTCTTTTCATCCTGAACGTGTATGCGCTAAACAATCGTTATTCTATCCGGCATTTTCATGGATGTACAAAAAAGTATCAAAAGTGTTTTGTTTTTCAGACACTATGTATATCTATGCGCTAAAATAGAAAAAAAATACAATTGACAGCAATCAACTTGAAATTATTATTGCTACTTTCGTATTGATATGTATAATCTGGGCAATAATGGATGCATGTGCGTGCAGTCATTATGTGCGGTTTTATAGTGTTATTCATGATTGGTTGTTTATTGTTATAGTAGTGATAATATTATCGTGTATTGATATATTGAAATTTTAATATTTGGGGTACTTCAAATGAAACGAACATTTCAGCCAAGTAATTTACGCAGAAACAGAAAACACGGATTTCGGGAAAGGATGAGTTCTGCTTCAGGACGTGCAGTATTAAGGAACAGGAGAAGAAAAGGGAGACACAAGTTAACCGTTTCGGATGAACGACACTTGGCCAAGTAAGCTATTCGGGTACAGGTGAAAAGAGAGTATTCGTTAAAAGGCAGGGGAAGTTTTCGTGAACTGTTTGCGAAGGGAAAAAGAATTAATGGAAAAAGTGTGCGATTGATGGTTCTCGTGGGAAATCTACATACAGAATTGAAAAGGGTTGATAGTACAATCGGGAAAGAAAGTATTAATCCAAAGATTGGTGTAGTGGTGTATAAAAAATATGGGAATGCGGTGCAGCGGAACAGAGCCAAGAGGAGAATTCGAGCCATATGCAACCAGTTTTTGCCTTCTATACGCAATGATTGCAGTATAATAATCAGCCCAAAGGAACGTTTTAGAACGATGTCATATAATGATGTAGTACAGGATATTAGTGAATGTTTTCAAAAAGCAGGGGTCTTGCGATCATGAAAAAAAAGTCACCCGTTGCTATATTGTTTATTATGCTGCTTCGGATATACAAGTTAATTATATCTCCCTGGTTGCCAAACGCGTGCAGATTTTATCCAACCTGTTCGGTTTACGCGGTGGATGCAGTTACAAAGCATGGTGTAATAAAAGGATCATTTCTGGCTGTAAAAAGGGTATTGCGGTGTAATCCCTTTTTTGAAGGCGGTTATGACCCGGTTCCCTGATATAACGAAGTGTAGTGTAAATTCTTAAGTCCTGCCTTACAAGCACACCCTCTTTCCCTGTTATA
This sequence comes from Spirochaetota bacterium, assembly GCA_018399855.1. GTDB lineage: Bacteria > Spirochaetota > UBA4802 > UBA4802 > UB4802 > M55B154. Next base: position 2,559 of record JAGYNX010000052.1, on the reverse strand, counting down.
CGCGTTTACTCACATGATGACGTTGCGCATTATCAATGTATTTGGTTTTTATTCAAGATTTTTTAAAGTAAATACCCGGCTTATGGAACCGTGATGCTGTTCGGGTGTTATTATTTTTATACAGGGATTGAATTATGGAAAAAAGAGCAATAGTTGCAGTAGTATTATCATTAGCCGTATGGCTTTTATGGTTTTATTTCGTATCTCCCCCGGAAAAACCAGGGCAGAAAGTGACACAGGATGGGACGCCTGTTCAACAACAGGCTGTACAGGATGCAACACCAAAATCTGTACCGGAAAAGAAATCCTCGTTTACTGATGTGACAAAATCAACTGACTACGCGGGTACGGTAAACGTGGTATCTAAAGCTGGCAGCCAGAAACAGTACAGGGTGCAAACAGATCGTTATACAGCAGAATTAACGAACAAAGGTGCTGCCATTGACAACCTGTTGCAGAGAGAAAGAGACATTCAACTGGTTGTGAAGGACACTCCATTTAAAGCAGAGGGTACTTTTGACTTTGCCCTGCATTTTAATGAACGGGAATTTCTCGAGGGTAATGCGCTTCAGGATGTGAAATGGAATTCGAGAAAAATTTCCGACAGGGAATACAGTTTTACTACCACCTTGACCCTCAATGGCGTTCCTGTTCGTGTTGAAAAGCGGTTCATTTTCGTTGAGAACTCCGATTACTTGAGAGTTGTCTTTAATATAACCAATGTGGGCAGAAGGGACGTAACTGTCCCAAATGGGTATATCATATTCTCTCCAGGGGATATGATGGGCCCCAGGATGGATTATGAAAGTCGTTACAATATCATCGGCAGCGTGTACTACATCAACGATGATTTCGAACAACCGGGGAAAAACGGTGACTTGAATGATCCTGATGAATGGTTAGAACGTGAAAACGGAACTACAGGCTGGGTGGGTGTGATGAGCCGTTACTTTCTAATTATAATGATGCCGGAGAAATCCAGTGGTACCGGTGTTATATATGACAACAGGGAAGGAACAGGATATCGAACAGGTATGTACATGCCAGTTGACCGCTTTAAACAGAGGGAGACCGTAACAAACTCATTTAAGGTATTTATTGGTCCTAAAAACAAGGAGAGACTTGTGGCAGTGGACAAGTCAATGGCTGGCGGGGCTGATGTGAACAAGTGGATCGAGCCCATACGGGACCTGGTTATGTGGAGCCTGTTGAGCATCGATTCGCTGATAGGCAACCTCGGATGGTCACTTGTAATATTCTCATTATTAACAAAAATTGTTTTTCTGCCGCTGACACAGAAATCCACCCAGTCGATGAAGAAAATGCAGGAATTGAATCCGCAAATACAGGAGCTTCGGGATAAGTACAAGGAAAAACCGGAGGTTATGAACAAGAAGGTTATGGAGTTGTACAAGAAGAACAAGGTGAACCCTATGAGTGGGTGCCTCCCCCTTCTTCTCCAGATGCCGTTTTTCTTTGCATTATACAGTGCGCTGATTAACTCGGTAGACCTGTGGCAGGCACCTTTTATTTTCTGGATACAGGACCTGTCCCTTCCGGATACGGTAATGCAGATCGAGGGATTTAACCTGAATATTCTGCCAATCATTATGACAATTACTACATTCATGCAGCAAAAACTGTCATCGGTGGATGCGGCATCACAGCAGCAGAAATTCATGATGTTTATGCCGCTTATTATTCTTGTGGTTCTATGGAATATGCCTTCTGGACTAGTAATTTACTGGATTATGCAGAATATGTTACAGGTGCTGCATCAATTATATATAAATCATAAAGGAAAAATCGAAGCGCAGGAATCATGAGAGAAAAAGGTATGATTATGAGAAAGAAGCAACGACATAATTCAATATTCCTATTGTAATGAGGAGGCGTGAAAATGAAAGTTATAGATGTAGAAGGGAAATCGGTTGAGGATGCAACCAGAAAAGCGCTGAAACAGTTAAAGATTGATAGCCCTGATAAAATACAGACCGAGATTATTGATGAAGGGAAAAGCGGTATATTTGGATTTGGCATGTCAAGACCGGCAAAAATACGTGTGTATTATAATGACAACATCAAGGATGTAGGAGAGGTGACCAGGGAGATCATTAATAACCTGTTACAGATGATGAATATAGATGGAAGCATCGGTGATTTGAAAGAAGGGGAAAGCAAGGTATATGTTGAACTGGAAAGCAAAAATTCAGGGTTGATTATCGGGAAAAGGGGGAAAACCCTGGAGGCATTACAGTTTATCGTGAACCTCATGGTGAACAAGACATCTGAAACAGAAAAGAAAATTATTCTCGATATTGAATCCTATAGGGCAAAGAGGGAGAGAGCATTAAAACGGCTTTCCAGGGAAATTGCCTCGAAAGTTATTCGAACGGGAAAGCCCTGGACGCTGGAGCCCATGAATCCTTTTGAAAGAAGGCTGATACATCTCACCCTTCAGAATGATTCAAGGGTAATCACAAAAAGCGAGGGGCAGGGCATATACCGGAAAGTGAAAATTATGCCTTCTAATCGCAGGTAGCAGGCTGTATTATGAGG
>JAGYNX010000519.1 GCA_018399855.1 Spirochaetota bacterium | reverse complement strand
ATGTTATGCAGGGTGGGGTCGGTCATGTAGGGGCATTTTGCGATACGGGTTCCGCTGAGATTGATGAAATCAAGATATTCCTGCATTCTGCTCACCCGGTACCGGTAATTTTCAGTTACCAGGTCTCCATGCCTGGCACGGGAGTTGCCGTATATTCGAAGGTATTCCAGGCACGCGTCGGCATAGGCCACGGCGGCGTTGTGCTTGGCGTTTCTCAGCTTCCTGGCGTCGTTGAAGGCGTTCCTGTTCCTTATAACAGGGGGGTGCTGTTCTTCTGGCAGTGAGCTTACCTCTTGTACTTTCTTCTCTTCCCGGTAGAGATGATTGTCAAGTCTGGTGAATTTCTTTTTTATCTCCCTGGCAAAAGAGGTACGGAGGTCGCGGTAATGCCGGTCTTTTTCTTTTCCCTGCAGTGTCGGGAGAGTTTTCTTCCTTATAATATCAAGGTGTTGTAAAACCGGCCCGGTATCGAACCTGCCGGGAATGGCCATTACGTGGATGCTTGATTCGTCTTTTGGATTATCCAGTATATCAGAGTACCGTTTGAATGCCCTGCTGTTTCTGTACTTTTTTGCCAGGGGCGGAAATATCTTTTTTTCGAAAGACTGTGGATTGATGTAATACAGTGATGCCTGGTAAGGGGTGATGGATACCCCTGCTTTTGCTGCCAGTTGGATAATACTTTTATAATGCTCCAGTTGAATGGCCATCATTGAGGATTTTCCCTTCCATCGCCATGATCTTTCCAGGTGACCGGTGGCAGGACGGAATGTGCTGCCACAGTCGGTGGCGATGAGGTATTTCAGTGCCACGGTGAGTATTTTGTGGGTAAGCATTGAATTCGTTGTGGTTACCGGTTGGGGTACACGTTCAAGAAACTTTTTGTATATTTCATGTTCTGACTGTTCAATGAATTGCCGGTGTTGTTCCATAATCGGCGCGGTTATCATTTCCATGGAGATGATTCTCAGGTCAAAGGTGTCGAAATGTTCATTGACCATACGTGCCCGCAGGGAATGATCCTCACGGCCCAGGGTGGATTGTATCATCTTGCCAATGGAGTTTTCTGCCAGTTTTTTTGCCTCATCTATCCGGCTGTTGTTATTCAGCTTTTTTAGAATATGGTTCATATACCACGCGGCGGTCAGGGGGGAAAGCATCTGCGCGATGCGCTCCCGTATCTCTTTTTCAGTATATTCCTTCCTGGTCTCTTGCAAGGTGGTATCACCGTTAATTTTTCTTTTCAATACGCGCAGGGCATCCCGTGATTGGAGCAGTTCGTCATGAACCAGTTTCTTGATCCGGTTGTCCAGGTCATCTCGACTGGCAATGGATTCATTTTCTTGCTGTAAATTTTGGATACGTGATTTCCACCATTGATGACGCTGCTGTATAAAGGCGCTTGCCTGGCCATGTATAAACAGAAGGCAAAGGATTATTGTCAATGCTCGTAATCTCATTCTTTACTCCATGTCTCGTTGTTACAGGTACTCAGTTACAGTATCGTAAAGGTAAAAGTGGTGGATAAGTGGAATTTTATCAGGAATCAAGAATTTCCCG
>JAGYNX010000518.1 GCA_018399855.1 Spirochaetota bacterium | reverse complement strand
GATCACTTCTTTACCCGGTCTTCTTTCGGGAAATCATCCTTTCAAATATAATATCCCCAAGCAACACTAATGTCATGAATATGGTGATGCCCAGTGCCACGGAATGGGACAGGTGGAGTTTGGCCTCGTATCCACCAAAATATAACATGTACGTCAGGAAGGTTAAACTGTATATAATTACGCCGATAATACTCATTGTTGTACCTCGATCTATTTTGTGATATGTGTAGTTTATAAAATAAATCTCGGCAGGTCAGGTGCAGGTTGCCCTGCTCCATTTTGGAAACACCATGCAGTCTGAATGTGAATTCGTGATCATCCGTAAACACTGTTTAAAACGAACACGGTGCCGGTTCATCACGTATCGCAGATGTTCTACGTCATGAGACTGCACCCTGCTGCTGTTTTTGCCAGAGGGAGTTTCGCATTGTGCTGCCTGCAGAACAATACCGGTCTCAGATTCACAGCAAATATAATCCGGACCGCTACCCAACTGCAGCAGTATCATGCCTGGAATACATATCATGATGGCTGCTATGGCAAGTTGCTGGAAGTTTTTTTGTACTACAGGACTCATTTTGACACCGTAAGGGATATTCAGGATAATTTTTCAAAATGATAATAGGGTTCTGACCCCTGAAAAGTCAACCAAAGAATCACACCTCCTATCATTATATTTTATCATGACTTGACCCTGGGGTATGTTATAATTACGCATTACAGAATGTTTTGATTAATTTTCCCGGTTATCGCCGGGTGGATAGCTTACGTGGTATTGTAATGATCAATATCGAACCTGTTTCCCGGGAAATTGGACAGAAAGCAGCTGTGTAATAGATTCCTGCTCTTCGGGTGCAACCACCGGTTCAATCATACTAACGGGGCGACCGCATGAATCACATGTATACTGGTAGTCCACTACGTAACCGGGTACTCCCACGAAACGGAAACGTCCTTCACCTGTCAGGTGACTACCCACCTTGACCTCGCCAAGGTAATAGAGTATTTCCCTGCCTTCGCAGTCAAGACATCCTTCTTCAATCATGGTATAATTGAACGCGCATCCTTCTACCTTTGTACCGGGTTCAATATGCAGGTAGGATTCCATGTTTTCAGTCATTTCAAGGGCGGCACTCTGTTCTGTATTAGCCATTCATTCCCCCTGTCCGATGAGAATAACATATAGTAAAACTATTGTTATTATTCAGTATTGCTAACACAAATTACCACAAATGGTATTCATGTCAACAGATTTCCCGCATATTCTCTTTAGGGTTTGTCTTTTGTGCCGAGGATTATTCCGGTCCAGGTCTATGCTGGCGGGTATCCCCACCCAGTATATCATGCAGAACCCGGCTCATTTCTTCAATGCGATAGGGCTTGACCATGACCCCGTCAAAACCATAGTCCCTGTAATCAGCCATAACCGCCACATCGGAGTAGCCGCTTGAGACAATGGCTTTCACGCGGGGATCAAGTTTTCGTATTTCCTGAACGGTTTCCCTGCCCCCTTTTCCTCCGGGAATGGTGAGATCAAGTATAACCAGGGCGAATGGATCTTTT
>JAGYNX010000517.1 GCA_018399855.1 Spirochaetota bacterium | reverse complement strand
AACGGATCATACTTTAACACTCTCTTCCAACTCTGCCGTAGTGGCACAGGTAGCTGATAACCACAATGCAATAGGATATGTAAGTAAAACATTCACAAATAGTGATATAAAGGTGCTGGCGGTTGATGGAAATGCTGATTATCCCATTCGAAGAAAACTGTATGTATACGTGGATATGAATAATCTTGATCCAAATACTAGAAGATTTTTATTATACATACTGAGCAGGCAGGGTCATGAAGTAATTCAAAAAGAAGGATTTATCCCTGCCGGTATCTACAATCAGGGTGAAGATAAAATCAAGACGTTATTATCAGGAGAGAAATAATACAATGACTGCGCATAATATACAGGTTTTCGCTGGAAGCAATGCCATGAAAATTATTCAGGACGAGGGAATTCGTCCTGAACGAGTATCCTTTCTCGCCGGGGCAGCCGGTGGTCCTAAGTGGATAGTGCTCTATGGTATCGACAGGATGCTGCCGGAGTTGTTGATCAACGGCAGAAAAGATCCCCTGTATCTTGCCGCATCTTCTATCGCTTCATGGCGATTTGCCGCGCTGGCACAGCAAAACCCGCTTAAAGCCCATGATCTTTTCCGGGATGCGTATTTCTCGCAGAGATATTCCACTCGTCCCCTCCCCGAAGAGGTGACATCCGAATCCACAATAATTATGAACCGTTATGTGAATGATATGTCAATACAACATATACTCAATCACCCGGTTATTCGCTTCTCCATGTTCTCGGTATTATCACGGCATCTGTGTAATTCGGATAACAGGTTCACCCTCGGGCTTGGCATGGCTGTCACCGGCTTTGCCAACCTGTTAAGCAGAAGGCTGATCGGCGGGTTTTTTCAGCGCGCATTGTTTCATGACAGTAGATCCGTCCCCCCCCTTGTTGATCTTGAAGGGTTTATTACGCACAAGGTGCCCCTTACCACGGACAATTTCAGGGACGCAATGCTTGCGTCGGGTTCGATTCCAATGGTGATGTCGGGGGTACGAAACATTTCGGGCGCCCCAAAGGGCACATACCGGGATGGGGGTATCATCGATTATCACATGGATATCAATTTCGGTGATGACGACAGGCTGGTGCTGTTTCCCCATTATACCGGCAGGATAATACCGGGCTGGTTTGATAAACCCCTGAAATGGAGAAAACCACGTGCCGGGAATATGAAGAACGTGGTAATGGTCGCTCCATCAGATGAATTTGTCTCACGGCTTCCATACGGAAAGATCCCCGACAGGAATGACTTTTACAGGTTTGCCGGTGATGATGAGGGGAGGCTGAAATACTGGAACACGGTAATTGATGAGAGCCGGCGGCTGGGAGATGAATTTCATGAGTCGGTACAGAAGGGAACCATAAAAAATATTGCGCAACCAATGTAATTTATTGTTTACACTTAGATAACATTAAAAATAAAGTGTCAAAGATAACAGTGTAATTTTCTTGGAGATTGTGCAAATTTGAGTTATAATTTCAAGAGAATACGTACTGGCATTCTTGGTTTCCACGTAATAGCATTTATTCGTGGATGCCATAAATTTAAATA
>JAGYNX010000516.1 GCA_018399855.1 Spirochaetota bacterium | reverse complement strand
CAGTATGCTCCCCGTGATGCCCCCTGTTTCGGAATCTTTCAAAGATGAGAACTGGTTCACTTCCTTGAAAGCGAAGATAACCAGTATAAAATGGCAGAGAAACCCTTATATAAAGATGGCGGTGGCTTACCTTGAGAACAGAACAACCGGGCAGAGATCCAGGGATGAAATACTGAAACGGGTGGGTTCTGAAGAGATTGAAAAGATGGAAAATCACATGAGCGGACTCACTGCCATATCACACGTGGCTCCCCTGCTGGGATTGCTTGGTACCGTTACAGGTATCATTACATCCTTCTCGGTTATTTCCACCATGGGAGGGCAGGTTGATGTTGCCTCTCTTGCGGGAGGTATCTGGGAAGCCATGCTTACCACCGCTGCCGGCCTTACCGTGGCTATCCCGGCCCAGCTTGGATTCGTTTTTTTTGAAAAAGTAGTGGCCGCTCGAACCAACAGGATGGGATACGTGGTTACCTATTTAAACCAGGTTCAGTTTCAACGCGATGATGATACCCGTACCGGTCTTGAGAATGATGAGCACACTGGTACTAATGGTGAAAAGGCATGTATACCCCTGCCGGGCAGCCCCGGGGAGGTGTGCTGATGAATTTCATTCACTCCAGGAAGGAAGCACCACGTATAGAGGTGACCCCCCTTGTGGATATCATCTTTCTTCTGCTCATTTTTTTCATGGTGAGCTCGGATTTTATAAAACCGTTGCTGAAGATGGAGCTTCCAAAGGCCATGTATGAGGAAGAGAAGCTGGAAAAGGTTGACCTGGTGGTCACACTGTCCGCCGAAAGTGAGATATACGTAAATAAAGAAAGAATTGAGAAGGATGAATTGCAATCGTATCTTGCCGCCGAGATGGCAAGACTGGGGAAATATGACGTAATATTCAGGGGTGATAGTAAAATCGGCTATAGCCAGTTCGTGAATATCCTGGATATTGCCAAGATGGCCGGGGCAACCAGTTTTTCAATAGAGCATGATAAGAATGAATGACGGGGTAAAAAGAATGGATTTCCTGGACAGCCTGGAAAAGGGAAGGTTTCTATGGATAATCATGCCGGTGGTGTTATTGCTGTTTATATTGGCCGCTGGCGTTTCCGTAGTTGATCTGGGTAAATCCGAATTGATAACCGTGTACAAGAAGCAGGAGCAGGAGAAATACCACGTAAGAAAAGTAACCAGTATACCTGAGAAGGATCGGGCGAAAGAAGAAGCGAAAAAAGAAGAGGAAGAAAAGAACCTCAGTGAAGCGGATGTTCGCAACAGGTACGTTTCTTACCTTGTATCAAGGATCCAGGCGTGCAAGGTATACCCCCTGCAGCAGCAGAAACAGGGACACCAGGGCTCAGTGTTATTAAAAGTGTATATAGGCAATGACGGGAAAGTGCAGAAGGTTGGTATACTGAGGCCGGCACGCTACCAGGCCTTGACCGATGCTGCTATCGCAAGCATACAAAGGGCAAACCCTTTTCACCCCTTCCCGCCGGCGCTTGAAGAAGAACAGATGATAGTCAAGGTTGAAGTTCAGTTCAGGTTAGACTGATGAGATTGAATAC
>JAGYNX010000515.1 GCA_018399855.1 Spirochaetota bacterium | reverse complement strand
CGGTTAAAAAAAATTATGTGAATTGCATTTTCAACGACTATTGTTATAAAAATTATTTTCAATTCCCAAGAATCCGGAAAGACCCACTAAATTTTCATGCTTCACATTTTAATCAATCCAGGAATCCCTAAGAGTGATTTTTATAATTGACATTCAAATAGTATTGTTGACTACTGTTTGTGTTAATGCAAACAGACTGCTTATAAATGTCCAGAACTCCTTCCCCTTTAAAAACAAAGAGAATCGGCAATGGATGAAATACATAAAGATTCATTTAACATGTCGCATTATCGACTGATACTTAGAACCAATATCTACGTCCTGGTTGCCTATATTATTACTGCTGCTGAAACGCTTATCGCGAAATTGCTTGGGCTGACAAGCATAAGCTACAGGGACCTGCTCATCATAACCATGATCGTTTTAACCGGCACATCCATATCAATTTGTATTATCTACTATAAAAAATATTTAAAGAAACATGTAGAGTTATCCATGTTTTACACACAGGTGTTCATGTACCTGGTGCTGTATGCGGCATGGGCCTACAGGCTGAACGAGATACGCATTTTCGGACTATTTTGCGCCCTCATGGCATTGATAATCATGTTATCATATACAAGTTTTTTTCAGTCACTTCTCATATCACTTGGAACTATAATTACACACTTGCTTGTTACCTGGTATGCCATCGAAGAAGGGGGGCAGTCTGGACGAATGGCGCAGCAGATGTTTTATTCAATTTCCATGGTCCCGCCATTTTTGCTAATTTCATTTATTGCAAATCACCTGAACAGGCAGAACAGGATTTTTGAAAAGACCAGTGAACGACTGGAGGCAATGAACGAGAGCCTGGTGAACACCAACATGGAACTTGAAAGCATACAGAAAATGTCAGATATAGAAATGGACATTGCCTCGGACATCCAGGCATCATTGTTTCCCGAAAAGGCTCCCCTTACAGAACTCTGGGAGGTTGCCTATTCATATATTCCCAGGTACGGGGTTTCGGGAGATTTTTACGATTTCTACTACGATGACGATTCACTTACAGGAATGTCATTGTTCGACGTATCAGGTCACGGTGTGGCCGCTGCACTTGTTACCATACTGGCACGTCCCGTCGTCTACAGGTATTTCAACAGGCTTAAACACGAAAGGCTGGGACGGGTGATGGACAACGTGAACTACCAGATGCTTCACGAGCTGCATGACACCAACATGTTCATGACTGGTATAATGTTACGTTTTGACGGTAATTACGTTGAATATGTGAACGCGGGGCATCCTGAACTGCTGCGAAGAAAGGCAGGAGGTGGCGTACAGGCCATCGGGGAGCGTTATACTGATCACAAGTGCAGGCCCATCGGCATCATGAATAATCCTGATCCATGTAAGACCATAAAGTTCAGGGTACAGAAAGGGGATGTACTCTTAATGTACACCGATTGTATTATTGAAAGCAATAACGCGGAGCAGCATCGTTTCGGAAGGAAACGGTTGATAGAATCATTCAGAGATGCACCTGCAGGATCTGCTTCGGAGATACTTGAATATATTGTAACCCGTTTTAATGAATTTCTC
>JAGYNX010000514.1 GCA_018399855.1 Spirochaetota bacterium | reverse complement strand
ATGCTTGGTGCTTTTGTTATATCACTTGCAAAAGGATGGGGAACCGATGCCACCATTGGATTCATGGAGCTGCTCCTGGCAAATGGTGGGATGCACCTGGTTCTTTTCCCGTATATTGCAGAATTTCTATACGCCCATTACGGTGTATCCCCTGCCAGGCTTTTCATGCCATCCCGGCAGATTATCATCGACCTGGTTCTGGCCACGGCGGCTGCACCAATTATCGCACTTGCCTTCATGCTGCTTCTGCCGCCATATGCAACCGGCACTACAGGATCAGCGGGGATGACCGGTATAACCATTTTTTATGCGGTGATGGCGATTACAATTGGTCCCGCGACCGAAGAACTTTTTTTCAGGTATCTCATGTTTCTCAGGCCAGGAGAGCAATACGGGTACGTCTTCATGGGGGTGGTATCATCACTGCTCTTCGCCTCGGTACACATGCCCGACAGTTTTCCCACCTTCCTGGTGTATTGCGGAAGCGGGGGGATATTCTGTGCCCTGGCATGGTACCGGAAGAGCCTGTTCGTGTCATTTATCTCTCACGCGCTGGCAAACGCGTTGTTATTTCTTTTATAAATTGCCGCCCTTAATAACCTTCATCTGTTCAGATATTTCTTTTGCCACATTGTCAGCATAATACATCATAACATCTCTCTTTGATTTGCCCATACTTGAAAACATACCGGGATGCTTTGCGATTACAAATTTACTGCCGCCAATGGGCTCACCATCGGGAAATTCATAAAGTTGTGAAATAGTGTGCAACTCATACACATTTCCAGAATTCTCAATAGTATACGATGTTTCTACAGGTGTCCATATCACGTAGAGGTATTTGACCCCCAGGCGTTTCTGGATTTCCTTGATCTTTTCAAGATTCACCCTTTCGAAGTCAGGTTCGATATCCACGTAGGCAAACTTCCAGGGACCTTCGATACGAAATGGATAATACTCTATTGATTCTGCTATTTTTTTCTGTGACATAACCTTAAGCTTGCTGTGTTTTTGCAGCGACGCGGTCAACATCATGGCGAAAGAAAGATTCGGTTCATTGTTTATCCCCGATATCACCGCAATCTCACTTCCTTCTGCGTCGGCAATTTCTTTTTTAAGATTAAAATATGACACACATGACACAAATGAAAACATTATTACCAGTATAAATATACCACTTTTAATTCGCATACGATTTGCCCTCCTACTTCTCACCTGTATTGATCAGCATCGATTCATCAAGAACCACGGCTGTAAATTGTTCTGAAATTTGCCTGGAAGCCTTCACCAGGAACTTGTCAATAACCTGGTTGAAAGAATATAATGATGAAGAATAATAACGATCCTTGTAATTATACGAGGCGATTACCCTGTTCTCGGGATATTTTACCACGCGGCATGGAACAGACAGTTTACATTTCTTACCGCTGATAAAACTGAATATACAACTCTCGGAAACACCATTTTCCCAGTAACTAATCCCTTCCGCCCATGCGAGAAGGATATATTCAGCACCCAGTTTTTCCTGGATTTTCTTCAATGATTTCTTATTTTCTTCTGAAAGATAGCTTGGCCGCGGAGTCGCGC
>JAGYNX010000513.1 GCA_018399855.1 Spirochaetota bacterium | reverse complement strand
CAGGTGTAAAACCGACTGCGACAAGTGTTCGCTGGGGTGTCCCTACGAGGCGAAATGGAGCGCCCGCATGTATGTTGACGAGGCGCTGAATAACGGGGCACAGCTGATCGATCATGCCAGGGTGAAGCGGGTGATCACCGAGGGGAACACCGCAACCGGCGTTGAGTTTTCACGCTGGGGTAAATCCTTCAAGGCATTCGCACCGGTGGTGATTGTCGCCGCGGGGGGTATCGGGTCGCCGGTGATACTGAGAAACAGCGGGCTTGATGGCGCGGGCTATGATTTCTTCTACGACCCGCTGATCGCGGTAATGGGAACGGTAAAAGACATAAAGGGGGGACGTGAATTCCCCATGACGGCAGGTATGCATTTCCCCGAAGAGGGGTACGTGATGACCGACATGACCATTCCACGCCTGCTCTACCAGGGATTTACCGCCGAGGTGTTCAGGTTTGACAGGCTTTTCTCTCATTCCCGTACATTACAGATCATGGTGAAGGCAAAGGACAGCCTGGGGGGCAGGCTTACCAACAGCGGCGGCGTGCGTAAGAGACTGGCAAAAGATGACCGGGGGAAACTGCTGCGTGGTGCCGAGCGTGCCTGTGAAATACTGAAGCACGCCGGGGCAAAGCATATCTACAAGAGCTGGTATATCGCAGCCCACCCCGGCGGAACGGTACGGGTGGGGGACATGCTTGATGCCAACCTGAAAACCGAGTACGACAATCTCTACGTGTGTGACTGTTCGGTTATACCCGAAGCATGGGGACTGCCCCCAACCCTTACCCTGGTTGGACTGGGTAAACGGCTGGCAGGACATCTTACCGCCGGTGGGGCGAAAAAAACAGGGAAGAAGAAAGGAGCTGTATAATGCCGAAGATCGTTGATCACGACCAGCACAGGGAAGAGCTCTTGAACAGCTGTTTTACCCTGTTTGCCACGAAAGGGTTTGCCGACGTTACCATACGCGAGATTGCCGATGAACTGGGTGTCTCAACGGGAACATTATATCATTATTTTCACAGCAAGCAGGGTATTCTTGAGCAGATGTTTCAGATGGTAAATGTTCGCGACGTGAACCAGGCGCTTACCATGATGGATGAGTCATTATCAAAAATTGAACGGCTCAAAAGATTCCTGGTTTTTGTGCGGGAGCGAAGGGAGTATTTTCAAAATCTTCTTTTGATCACCATAGAATATTTCAGACATCGCACCATGGATGACGCGGGGGATGTGCTGCAGGATTTTGCCGACTTCTACCGCAGGGCCATGGCTGAAAATATCCAGCTGCCGCAAGAGCTGGCTGACTTTTTGTTCATTTACCTGAATGGATTGATGTACCATGTACGATTGTTCCCGAGGTCGGTAGAAATTGACGATCAACTGAGGCTCATTGAAAATATGATTGAATGCATGATAACCAGCAGCTCGAAGCCGGGCTGATGTGCCAACATGGAGGATGTATGAATTACGATGTGTCCAGAATAGTGAAGACGGGGCCTTTTAGAAAAATGATGGCAGATATCATTCCAGGCCTTGCCGGGGCCTGGTGGGGAAAGAACCCGGTAAAAAAAATAATTGCCATGCCGGTTGTTCGTGG
>JAGYNX010000512.1 GCA_018399855.1 Spirochaetota bacterium | reverse complement strand
GGCGATGACTGGTCAGATCTGCGTGAAGAAGAACGTGCCGTTTTTGGCAGCGAGAAAGAGGAAAAATATCCCATAAATGCCTTCCTGGTAGAGAAAGAAGACTGGGAAGATCATCATTCCCTGATGATACTCTGGGCATTCAAGAAAACAGATTACCCGAGGTACCGTTCATTGCGGGTACTGCCATTCTGGTACGGCCTGAACAGTAAAATCGACGCCCGAAAAAAATACTTCATTCCCCTGCTTCTGCACTATCACCGCACAGACGGCATATCTTACATGACCGCCAATCCCCTGTATTACAGGGATTACAGCCCCCATGAACAGGATACATCTATTACCTACCTGTTCTGGTGGGGCCGCGAGCAGGGAAGCACCTATACCGACAGCTATTTTTTCTCCCCACTCTTCTATATAAACAGCTACACATGGAACGATCCCCAACGAAACAGCAGGGGGTCAGAGCACATAAGCGTCTCACCATTGCATTACCTGGCATCCAGATCAGACGAGAAAGGCAAGACAGAGCGACGCAACTGGTGGTTTCCCATAATCCCCCTAACCTATCATAACTGGAACAGTGAGGGGGGACACAGAAACTACCTCGGCCTGCTTGATTACTCCTGGCGAAACACCGATGAAGGGTCAGAGCTGAAACGGTTCTGGCTGGCACCCCTACTCTTCTGGCAGGGAGAAGACAACAGGTTTTCCTACCTCTTCACACCCATCTATGCCCGAACGAAAACAACGGGGTCAGAGCCCCTTGACGAAAACCAGGCTGCAACAGGAAAATCAACCTGGTGGGCACCCATAATTCCACTGGTATACCACCATTCCGGCAGCGAGGGTCAGAGCCATACCAACCTGTTGTGGCTTTTTGACTGGGCCTCCACATCCGAAGGACTGAACCGCACCTGGGTTATGCCCTTCCTGTTCTGGAAACAGGATGCCTATACCATAATACCGCCATTTTATTTTAATCTACATGCCGGCAAGAGCAAACAGGACGGGGCATCCCATCACAATGCCCTTCTCCTTTTCAACTGGGGATACAACGAGGAGGACAGCCTCTCGAAGTTCTGGTTCATACCATTTGTCTTTCACCAGCCGGGTGAAAGCGGCTACCGCTACTACGTACCTTTTTACTGCAGGCCCCCGGGCAACACCCAACAGGCAGGAACAAGTTTCGGACTGTTTCACTACCATTCCTGGCAGCCCGGAAAAGAGACCCGCTGGTACGGCTACCTGCATTATTACAATCGGGATACTGCCGAAAAGAAAAAAACCAACATCTGGTTTCCCCTGTATACAAGCCTCAAACGTGAAGATTACAGCCTGAAAGTTGTTCTGCCATTATACTTTACCTATACTTCAGCTGAAAAAAGCCTGAGTGTTAACATTCTGGGGCTGTCCCGCAGCATCGTGGCCGGCCCCAACCCGCAGATTGGAGTTGGTGCCGGTAAGAGCGAACACGGCTGGTATGTGGACACCGACGTCTCATGGCTTTACGACGTGGTGAGCGTGGCAAGCAGGATCACCGTGTCATCATCAGAAGAAGCCCTTGATACCATCGGTGCCGATCCGGACATGAACATGTCCCA
>JAGYNX010000511.1 GCA_018399855.1 Spirochaetota bacterium | reverse complement strand
GATGAAAAAATGAGAAATGGTTCCATTCATAAAAATACTATACCTCTTTCAGATTTATAAATCTGAAATTATAAAAATCATCAAATTATAAACCTGAGAGATTTTCATGTCAAACCGTATTAAGATTATAGGTGAAAGGATGTTTCCATCCCGCATAACGGGGTGGATATAACACTCGTACACAACGGGGAGGCACTCATGTCAGTAGATTATCAGAAAGGGTATGCCGAATACCTTGAAAAGAACCCGCATCTTGCCGTAATGGCCATGGACAGGGTAAAAAAATTCGGTGACAAGGTGGCACTGAGAGACAGGGCAGCCGGAGAATGGGAATCATTCACCTGGAACCAGGTTGGAGAGATGATTCGCAACACCGCGAAGGCCCTGCTCGAACTGAACGTAGAAGAGAAAGAGATGGTGGGTATATTCTCACCCAACAGGGCATACTGGACCATAGCCGACCTGGCCATACTCAGCCTTCGGGCCGCATCGGTTCCGGTATATGCCACCAACTCGGCAAGCGAGACACGATATATCGTAGACGATGCCGAGATAAGGATCATGTTCGTGAACGATCAGCATCAGTACGATGCCGCCAAAGAGGTAATGGATAATTCTGATTACCTTAAAAAACTTATCGTATTTGACCCAACCGTTTCAATCGAGGGCGACCAGAGCGTGTATTATCACGAATTTCTCGAAACGGGCAAGAAGTCAGGTAAAGATGAAGAGCTGCAATCCAGGCTTTCACAGGCCAGTATGGACGATCTCTGCACACTCATATACACATCAGGTACAACGGGAAATCCCAAGGGTGTAATGCTCACACACCGTAATTTTCTTACAATGCTGTATGCCACGGGTTATCCCATGCCCATCGGTGAAGACGACGTCAGTTTCTGTTTTCTTCCCCTCAGCCACGTGTTTGAACGGTCATGGACGTATTTTATTCTTGATCGTGGCGCGGAAAACCATTATTGCCATGACACAAAACAGGTAGTGGACTTTCTCAAGGAAGTGCGACCCCATTACATGGTAAGTGTACCAAGGGTCTGGGAGAAGATATACGGAACAATCACCGAGGGACTGAAAAGCGCTCCCCCTGCCAAGCAGAAACTCTTCGACTGGGCGCAGCGGATTGGCAGTGAGTATTACCCACTGTACAATCATGATAAACCCATTCCCTTCTCACTGAAAATGAAGCACGCCTTCGCGAAAAAGCTGGTTCTCAGCAAGATACAGGACGTGGTTGGAGGACGCTGCAAGTTCTTTCACGTTGGCGGAGCACCCTTTAACCCGGAGATAAACAAGTTCTTCTACAATGCCGGCCTCAAGATGGGCCTTGGCTACGGAATGACAGAAATTTTCCCCATCTGTGTCTGCACACCGAAGGACATCGGTTTTGGCACCAGCGGCAAACCGGTACCGCTTATGCAGGTTCGCATCTCTGATGAAGGTGAAATCCAGGCCAGTAGTCCGGCTCAGATGATCGGTTACTGGAAAAAGCCCGAAGAATCACAGGCCATACTTACCAGCGACAACTGGATCAGAACAGGAGACGTGGGTGAAATAACACCGGAAGGATATGTAAAAATAACCGAC
>JAGYNX010000510.1 GCA_018399855.1 Spirochaetota bacterium | reverse complement strand
AACGGTATATCATCTCACCGTAATCACCATAAGGGAGGACGATGCCCCAACAGGAGTTATAATTGACGGGGAGCATCATGAAGGTATGACAATTCCCCTGGTAGATGATCACAAACATCACGAGGTTGAGGTAAGGATAGGTCTACAACGGTGAACTTAAGCAGTGTCATGGTTCCATTCACATTGGAATCATGACACTGCCCGGAAACCCTGCCCTACATCTCCCCGACCGCCTCAAGTACCATCCGCGCGAACTTCCCGAAATCAAGGGCCTTCTCCCTGTGATGGGTTGCCCCCAGGCGCACGATCACCAGGTCGTTCTCCGGGAATATTGCAACACGCTGCAGGTTAAACCCGCTCATGTAGTACATGGAACCGGGAAGTTCTTCGTAGCTTCGCCGCATTTCGTCTGTACGCGAAGTCCCGGGATTCAGCCATATCTGCGCCCCGTACTGGCCATGTGAACCAGGGGTGGGAGTTGTACAGTACTGCATCCAGCCCGGGGGCAGAAGCTGCCTGCCTTCCCACTTCCCGTTCTGCAGAAAGAACTGTCCCATGCGGGCCCAGTCCCGTGCGGTGGCGAACATGTAGCTTGAGCCCACGAAGTTGCCCGAGGCGTCCGGCTCGATAACGGCGCTGTCCATGTGCAGTGGTTTGAAAAGCCTTTGATGGATAAAGCGGTGCACGTCAACCAGGGTGCCTCCCGTCTTCTCCTTCACTATGCTCATGATGATGTTGGTGGTGCCGCTTGAGTAACTCCATTTCTCACCAGGCTTGTGTTCCAGCGGCTTGTCGGCGGCATAGGCTGCCATGTCTGCCCGGTCATAGAGCATCTCGGTGGCGTCCTTCATGGGGCCGTATACCTCCTCGAACTCCAGCCCGCTGTTCATACGCATCAGGTTGTCCAGGGTGATCTTCGACCGGGGATCATCCGCATCCTGCCACGCCTTCACAGGCGCGGGCAGGTTCACGTCAAGTTTCCCGTCCTTCACCAGCATACCCACAAGGGCACCCGTTATAGACTTGGTCATTGACCACCCAAGAAGTCTTGTATCCGGCGTGATATTGTCCGCGTACCTTTCGGCGATGAGCCTCCCCTTATAAGCGATCACCACCCCCTGTGTGCGCACCGGCAGGGCGTCCATTTTCTGCAGAAATGCAAAGTTAAGGGCTTCTTCCAGCTTCTCCCCGTCCACCCCCCGGGGAAGACTTCGAAGGTCAACCATGTTGCCAGCCGGCCAGAGTAACATATCAGAATTGCTGAAGGACGGGGCCGCTCCCATAACCTGCCCCATAAGATCATCCCGGGTTCTTTCTACCAGCACGGTACAGCCGAACCCCTCCCGGTAGATTGCCGTGGTATCCTGGAAAAACCCGAGACCAACGGAGGTGACCTCTTTCTTCTCACGGTCGATGCTGTTTGACATCAGCCCAAAAAGTGGGTTGGTGGGATTGATCTCTTCTGTCACGATATATTCAGGATCACGGTCTGACAAAAAGACCTGTGAACAGAGGTACTTGGCGGAGTAACCGGTACCAATGGGCAGTGCGTTGTATATAAAGTAGATTCCATAAATAAAAACGATGGCAATAAGAATAAGAA
>JAGYNX010000051.1 GCA_018399855.1 Spirochaetota bacterium | reverse complement strand
AGGAAATCGCATAAATTCAATTGATATGAACAATGGTAACCTGTGGTGTATTGGCGACAAGGGGATGCTGATGCATTCCACCGACCTGGGAAAAACATGGACAGGCATAGAGGGAACCAGCTTTGTCATTGTGCTGCTGAATTTCTTCGCGCCTTTCATTTTCATATGGGCATTGTTCATGCTGATGTACATAGTATTACCCAACACAAAGGTTCCAATGAAACCATCAGCCATAGGGGCAGCATTTACTGGTGGCATATGGGTAATATTTATACTTCTTTTTATATTTTACATCAAGGCGTTCGCACGGGGTACATTTGCCATTTACGGATCGCTGGCGGCATTCCCGCTGTTTTTGATCATGGTGTACGCATCGGCAGTTATAATACTGTATGGGGCAGAAGTTTCTTACACGTTGATGAACCCACTCAGCTACAGAAACCTGAAGCGGGCCCTCAGTGACAGAAAAGATCTGCATATCTATTCTGCCATTGCCATCATTACACATATACACGCGAGGTTCCAGAAAGGAAAGGGGTCCTCATCTTTCAAAGAACTTCTTCCCATCAGCATGAACGATTACGAAGAACTGGACTACTTCATACAGATGTTCATAAATGAAAAACTACTGTTACAAACCGAGGACAACAGGTATATCCCGGCTACCATGGCAGATCATGTTTCAGTGCTGCAAATTGTTGACATTGTTTATGATGTTACCCTGAAAATTCCCGGCAGTAAAACCGACAGGTTAAAAAAGCATCTCAAGGACATATTCAGCCGTATGCAGAAGTCAAGGAAGGATATTCTTAAAGGGGTGTCAATTCAAGATCTGGTAAACGAGGTGAACCGGTAATCATACTTATCTTGTTATTATCCTGAAAATGAAAGGGATGACCACCTTTTGACCCTCAATCTCTTTGGGAACTTTTCCAAAGTTTTTAGACAGCCGTACAGCATCAAGGCAGGATTCATCCAGTGGTTTATGCCCCATTGAGTCAACAATCACTACGTTCTCCACCTCACCCTTCCTGTCCATGGTAAAGTAGAGCTTTATCTCCTGGCTGGGGAATGCCATAATCCTGAAATGCCCGGGGGCGTAGCCCTGGATGCTGGCATTTGCTGCCATCGGGGGATGCCAGTTTGAGGCAATTTTATCTTTCATCTTTTTGAAATACTTAAAAGGTTTGAATTTCTTTGTATTAAAAGAGAACCTTCCATCATTGGTATAATATATTGCGTTTTTAGGAGTGATATCATATTTATCCGGAATGGTGGTAAAATCCCTGCTTCCGGTTGCCCCATATACCCCGGATGATACTTCTTTCATAATATTAATAATGATTTCGGTATTGTCATTGAGAAGTAATGCCCTGTCCTTTGACGCGCTGCTGCTTTGTGTTACCGCTCTTCCTCTGCTCTTTGAGCCTTTTTTGAGCCTGAAATCAAGTGCATTGTTCAACCACCTGTTCCCCTTCTCACTGGTAATATGACCTTTCGCTGTAGATGACTTTTCAGAGAGGAGTGTCTGCCTGTCCTGAACAACTTTATTGTCTTCGTTAACATTGACAATAATGTCCCGCCCCGCAAAGGATCTTTCCCTCATGTTTTCCCGTTGCAGAATACTCTGATAGTCAGGCATCAGCATTCCGGTAACGATAACCGCATGAAGGAACAGTGACACGAAAAATACCAGTGTGAATTTTATTTCAGCCTGCTGTTCCATTTCTCTATTGCTTTTCCCCGTACCCGGGTTGAGGAATCGTAAATCCCGGTAAGCATATTTTCATAATTGCGTGAAAACTGTACACCCCTGCGTGAGGTCATCATGCGGCATGACTCGATGAATTTATCAAATCTTGGAGTCTCCGTCAGGGCATTATTATTATACCATGTAAATGGCGGAACAAAATCAGGTGTAAGTGAACCACCATGTATGATCATGGATCCGGGGCCCATAACAGAACCTGTATTTATAAGTGTTCCAATACTGGTCATGGTAAAATCGCCTATAAACGCACCTACTTTCAACAATCCTGTATTCACCCTACCCTCACCCATGCTAACTTTTACCGGAGTATAATTGTTTTTCAAATCAGAATTGCTGGTAAGAGCACCAAGATTTACCCATTCTCCAATAAAAGAATGTCCAATAAACCCTTCATGATACTTATTTACATATCCCTGAAATACTGATTCTTCAATTTCACCACCAATTCTGCACTGGGGACCAAAAGAACAACCTTCCCGTATCTTGGCACCGGTCACCTGTGTATTTTCACCTATACTGCATGGACCTTCTATGCGGGTAAATGAAGCTATCTTTGCACCTTTTTGGATGAGAATTGGTCCCCTGGTACAATCACACACAACGAAAGGATCAACTTCCACCCCCTGCTCTATGTACAGGTAAGATGAGTCTCCTATCACGGTGATGTGTTCAGACGGTTGTCTTTCAAAGTCCGGCGGGTATGCCCGTATATCATCAATAATAATGCCGGCATTCCCGTCCACAAGCTCCCATAAATTCTTTATCCACCTGAAAGGAACCCGTTCCTCCTTCTTGACATGAAGGGAATGAATAAAATCCAAAATATCACTATTTGAGTTTATGGTCAGTTTTTCAGAAAAATTCTCATTATCGAGGTGTAGAAACAGGGGAATATCTCCCGACGCATATAACACGTTTTTCTCCAGCGAATACTTATCAACAAAGGGGATACAACGGGCGTTAATGAACACGATATCCTTTGCCTTGTCCGGCAATTGCAGATTTGAATTTATATTATATTCGCTATACCTTTCACTGAATACCCCTGCTACCATATCCCTTGAATACAAATACATTGAACAGCTTTTCCTGGCTGCAAGATATGAATCTACCCATTTACCTATCCGCTCACCCATAGTATACGTACCCGTACGTAAATCCCATACCGGGCGAGTAAGGGTGATTGGATAAAAATCATCAACACGTGTATCTTCAAAAACTACTATTTTCATTTCCTGTTTCCGTTAAACCCCTGATCATTTTGTATGATACATTATTATTATAGTTGTTACATAGTAAACTTACGCATGCTGAACATTACTGTCAAGTGAATACAGGAACGGCCACCGCTTGGTGGCCATTCCATCATGTTCTATATGCGCGTATTCAGAAACTATTCTTCTTCGAGCTCTTTTTTCCGATCTTCTATCACCTTATCAGCAATCCTGCCTGAAATAGGATCATAGTGAGAAAACTTCATTTCGAATGTTGCTTTACCACTGGTCATTGCACGCAGGTCAATTGTGTAGCGTATCATCTCGGCAAGTGGTGCCTGTGCCTTTACAACTGATATGCCACCGGTATCATTTTCATCCTTGGTGCCCATTCCCAGCACTTTTCCCCTTCTGCTGGTGATATCATTAAGGA
The DNA here is from genome assembly GCA_018399855.1 of Spirochaetota bacterium. GTDB lineage: Bacteria > Spirochaetota > UBA4802 > UBA4802 > UB4802 > M55B154. The sequence continues at coordinate 7,079 of JAGYNX010000051.1, read as the reverse complement.
TGTCACCCATGTATTCTTTATCAACGAAGATATCAACTTCCATGACAGGCTCAAGAAGTATGGGGCCGGCAGCTTCCATGGCCTTCTTAAGAGCCCCCCTGGCCGCGATCTTGAATGACATCTCGGAAGAATCGACTGGATGATACGAACCGTCATACAGGTCAACGGAAACATCAACAACTGGATACTTTGCCAGAACGCCTTCCTGCATGCCTTCCCTGAGACCTTTCTCAACACCGGGAATATATCCACGTGGAATAGCACCACCAACGATACTGTCAATAAATTCAAAGCCGCTGCCCCGATCGGTAGGTTTTACCCTGATATACACTTCACCAAACTGACCATGCCCGCCTGACTGTTTTTTATGCTTGTACTGGGCATCAGCACTTTTAGTAATTGTTTCCCTGTAGGCCACACGAGGCTCAGATGTAACAAGCTCGATCTTGTTCTTTTCCTTAATTGACTTGAGCACTATATCCAGCTGCATCTCGCCCATACCTGAAAGCAGGGTCTGTTTCGTTTCAGGATTGAACTGGTAGGTGATAGTAGGATTCTCATCGGTTATTCGTGAGAAAACCTGCCCTATCTTGTCCTCGTCACCCTTTTTAGCTGATTCAACAGCGTAAGAAAAAACAGGATGGGGAAGCTTGATTAATGGCAGAATCACCGGGTGCTTGCTGTCACAAAGGGTTTCAGCGGTAGCGGTTTTTTCCAGTTTGATTACCACACCAATATCACCGGCCGCAAGCTTTGGTACATCATCATTAGTATGGCCAATGGTTGTATGCAGTTTCGATATTCGTTCTTTTTCATTTTTATTCGCGTTGAGAACTTCCGAATCCGGAAGTAATGTACCAGAGATAACTTTCATAAAATTGAAGCGTCCGGCATACTGATCAATGTATGTCTTCCAGATAACAGCGCTGAAGGGCTCGTCAGCCTTCATGGTTACAGTAACTTCCTGGTCATGATTATCAGGATGGTACCCTTTGTACTCTTTTCCAACAACAGGACATGGAACGAAATCCCGTATCACGTTCAGAAGGTTTTTAATACCAATTGATTTCATAGACGAACCGCAAATTACCGGTATAAGGTTACACCTTTCCACCTGTTCTTTCAACCCGGTTCTAATCTGTTCTTCGGTAAGTGTTTCACCTTCAAGAAATTTTTCAATAAGTTCGTCGTCACCTTCGGCAGCAAGTTCAATAAGGTTTGACCGTTCAAGTTCAGCCAGTTCCTTTATATCGGCGGGGATATCAGTCACCTGGACAGTCTTGCCCCCGTCCTTTGGGCTCATGGCTTTCATGTCAATTATATCTATAACGCCCTTGAATGACTCACCTTCTCCCTGCGGCAGGCACAGCGTTGCAGTGCTTGCGCCAAGCTTGGTTTTAATATTTTCAATTATATTGTCGTAGTTAGCCCTTTCCTTGTCCATCTTGTTAACGAAAATGAGGCGGGGAATGTTATTTTCTTCAAGGTAACGCCAGACCTTCTCTGTCTCGATCTGTACGCCATCAGCAGAATCAACAACTATGATGGCAGCTTCCACAACCTGCAGCGCCGCCCTCTCTTCACCCACGAAGTCGGACATACCGGGGGTGTCAATAATGTTGATCTTCGTATCATCAGTCTCTACAAAACCCAGCGCGCTTCTAATTGATATCTGTCTATTTTTTTCCTCGTCATCATAATCAGAGGTCAGACTGCCATCATCAGGTTTTCCAATCTTATCAATTTTCCCACCGACAAAAAGCATTGCGTCAAACAGCGTTGATTTTCCCGTACTACTGTGCCCCACTATGGCAACGTTGCGCACCTGCTCAGTGGTATATTCTTTTAGCATTAGTTAACCTCCGAAATTAATCCGTTAAAATTTAGTAAGGATGTCTTATCATGAAGTTCTGAAAATCAGGCTGTTAACTTAAAATGATGTTATTTTTTTGTAAAGTATTTTATTTAAGGCTTTTTTTGAATCACCCTGTCAAAATCCAATTATTGTTGACTACAATCAACAAATCCATTTAAATACAAAAATACAGCATGTACTACCATTTCCGATTATTCATTTCAGGGGCCATACATGAGAATCCATATCCATCGCGTCCTTCAACTGTTACTGCTCATCCTCATCATACTCACAAGCGCAGTACCGTTGTTCCCTGAGGTGTACGAGGCGTCCACCCTTCACAACGCTGTTTCACGAAGTGAAACCGTGCTGAATCTTTTCTATCACAGGTGGGGCCAGATGGAATCACGGGAGCAATACTTCGATACATACCTGAAGTTAAACTGGGTAAAAGACTTCAACATCAACACCTATAACAGCGGTTCCGATGAATACGAACCGGTGGAAATGACCCTGGTACGCACCTACAGCAGCATGACCGTAAGCTTTCCCCTCACCGGCACCTACAGGGGTAAAAACTCCAGGCAAAGGCTTGAGGACGGGGCCGCCTACATTCCACCGAAGGTCGATGAGGATACAGAAACACGGGAAACACTTTTCAACCCCCGCAACCTGGTGTTCGGTTTCACCGCCACGGGTTTTCACTACGGGTTAACCCGCAAGGCAGAGATCGACCGGGGCTCAGCCGGCAGCACCACCGTGACTGATTACAAGTACACCCAGTTTTTTGATGACATATTCGCGGCAACACTGCTGTACCGACCATACTTCAACATTCACGGTGGTATCATCATAAACAACCAGATCGAACCAAATGACGACGGGACAATGGATTACACAGAATCCGCACAGATGCGAAAACGCTATTTCGTTGCCAGCAACCTGTTCTCTTTCATGGATGTGAATACCGCCGGTATCGGCGACCGTATGGAACGTTTCGTCTTCGCCCTGCACATCAATCCATTCGTAAGCCTTCTCTTTGGTGATCCCGGGCCATTAGTGCCGCAACTTACCATAACTTACCGCCTGCTGCGATTGTATAACGATGAAGAATACGACGCGGTCTGGGTGCAGGAACTGCCTGAAGACCCCGTTGCCGGCAAATCAGAAGAAGAGAAAAAAGAAGCGTCACTGCACACGGTCTCATTTCTCGTCACCCGTACCTTCGCGGAACGGGCGAAGTTTTCTCTTTTTATCGAAACCCAGAAGCCGGGTAAGAAACTCATAGACAAGAGAACAGATGAAACTCTGCCTTTCCCGGTGGCCAGGGAGATGTACGCCCGGGCCGATCTCGATTATTTCAAACAGAAGGATATTGACCTTCTCTTCTCCCTGGGGGTCAGCCGGTTCTGGGATCCCGCCATTCCCGTACACAGGGAATCAGGTCAGGATTACTGGATTTTCGGGGGATTTATCGGTATGTCATTTAATATACCATGGTGCGGCATTGAACTTAAGGCCATCAAGAACTACTCGCAGGAACTGAGAAAGCTGACCGAATCAGCTGACAAGTTGGCCTTCGAAGGAAGCCTGTACATACGATTCTAATGAAACGGGTAATGACAATGAAAAGAATACATACATCAAGTAAAATACTTTCCGCGTTATACGTTGTACTTCTTTTCACGATCTCTACGACAACCGGGTGTTCCTATGTATCTGACGCTATCGAAGGGGTACTCACCAAACGTGCCGGGTTCTCAATAGATGCGTACTATGACGGCGACAATGTGATCGTATCATGGTCAGAAAGCGGCAGCGGTAACGGGTTTGCAGGGTACGAGGTATACATGACCGAAGAGCCAGACAATGAGTTCGCGGATTATATTGTTGTTGGTGCCAGGTATGGCATCAGTTTAGATGATTATTTCAATTCTGATTCAACTCTTGAATATTCGCATACATTAACATTTGAACATTCCAGCCATCCAACAACAGGAGTCTATTTCTACAGGGTAGGAATAATCTCATGGGAAAAAATTGATGCTGACGGTGATGGTGAAAAGGATGATTACCCTCCTGACGAGCCAGATTACTACATCTCTACAACCAGCGTCAGTCAAATAAGCGGCAGTGCCCGTGTGGAACTGTAAATCCCGTAAAATATGCTTGCAGGTTTAACATCATATATATAAAGTATTATCCTGATCTCCATTACGAACTTACAAGGACAGCGCATGAAATACATCTACATTGCCATGACTATAGCTGATAACGAAGACTCAACAGCCCACATAAGTGAATCACAATGAATAGATTATTTCACAGGCTAACTACTGACAGAAAGATAAATTTTTCCACGCGATTATTCATTCGCGTTTTTCTTGCCATAGTAATTGTCCTGATCGCATTCATGATAATCTTCAGGATCTTTATTTATGAATACAATGATTTTCTCATTGAACACAGAAAAAATGATATTCGATCATACGTATATATCTGCTACTCACAGTTAAACCCGGTAATCCAATCATACAAAAAGGGGAGTATCAGTCGCCGTAGTGCCCTCGCGCGATCTGAAAAAATAATTCGCGAAACCTGGTACAAGTCAAAACACACTCCTGATTACATGTTCATGAGCAGAATGGACGGAACATCAATCGTGCATCCTCTTACTGATCCCACCAGCAGTGGGAACAACATTAGCCTGCAGTCACCTGCCAACAGCCAGGTAGTTCGTGATTTTATTCAAATTGCAAAAAGTGGTTCTGGCGAAGGATTTTCTGAATACTACTTTCCACAGCCTGGCAAGAAAGATACTGCCAGGAAGATCGCCTACATCAAGGCTATCCCGGATATTGACAGCTTTATCGGCACTGCAATATATCTCGATGACATTTATGAACAGGCTGATTCTATATACCACAGCATGATGTTGTATATAATTTTTGTTTTTTCTATTGTTATTGTTATCGTATTTTTATTTCTTAATCCCTACCTTAATATTATTGTGAAGATGCTACAAGCATTTGAGATGATATCCACTAATCTTCACGCGTCGGTAAATCTTGATTTTCGTAAATACAAGAAGGGTTCTGTCAGAAGATTCGTTCTTGAATCATTCGACAATCTTGTTGAAAGCGTTCGATTGAACATGGGTGAACTGCAGGCAAGCGAAGAACGGTTCAGAATTCTTTTTGAATACGCCTCAGACGGCATGGTTCTTTTTTCAACCACTTCCGATAACACCCTTATGATTGCCAACCTTAACAGGACAGCCTGTAAGATGCACGGATACCCTAAAGAAGAACTCATCGGAAAACCAGTATCACTGTTAAACGACACCATAACCCGATCCACTCACGGTGAAGATCTTTACCGCATGGAGCTTGGAGAAAGGGTTATGTTTGAATCCTATGATATAAAAAAAGATGGCGCGGCCTTCCCTGTTGAGATATCCGCCCACAGGGTCAATCTTGACGGGCTAACCTATATTTTCGCGATTATAAGGGATATAACCTATAGAAAACTGATAGAAAACCAGTTGAAAGAAAGTGAACAGCAATTAAATATATTATTTGAAAATTCACGTGATGGCATTGTAATCGTTTCCAGGAACGGTAAAATGATCAACAGTAATGCTGCGGCATTACATATGTCAGGATATTCACCAGAAGAGATAGGCAACATACCGATTATAGATATGGCATATGACAAATCAAACCTTACCCGGCTTACCAGGAAACTGGTACACCTGGGATCAATAAATAATTTCGAATTTCAACTTCTCACAAAGGACAGGCAGGTAAAAATAGTAGAAGTAAGTGCCACCATGCAGAGGGACAGCAAGGGAAAGGCACACACATTTCAGGGTATACTGAGGGATATTACAATTCAAAGATCACTTGAAGAACAACTGAGGCAATCACAAAAACTTGAGGCCGTTGGTAAACTTGCAAGCGGAATAGCCCACGATTTCAACAATATTCTTACCATTATACTCGGTAATGCTGAACTGTCTCTCATGACTCTACCGGAAGATTCCCCTGTATATGAAGATATACAGGAAATTAAGAGGTCAGGAGAGGGTGCGGCAAAGCTTGTGAGCCAGCTGCTGGCCTACAGCAGGCGCTCAGTGATTAACCCCGAATCACTCAACCTGAACGAGTTGCTGGAAAACCTTCATTCAATGATTCAACGTCTCATCGGCGAAAACATCGTCCTCAAACATGAACTATGCCAGTCTCCCTGTCTCATCGAAGCAGACAAGAACCAGGTTGAACAGGTAATATTAAACCTTGTTGTTAATTCACGCGACGCCATACTTGAAGATGAAAATCACGACAAATCAAAAATTATAACTATTGAAACCATGAAGCAATACCTGGATGATGAATTTACTGCCTCACACCTGGGAAGCTCAACCGGCAATCACATAATTCTTCGTATCAGCGATACCGGGGTAGGAATAGATCCGGCTGACATCAGCAGGATTTTTGACCCGTTCTTTTCTACCAAGAAACAGCAGGGAACCGGGCTGGGGCTTTCATCTGTATATGGGATTGTAAAACAGCACAGGGGAAGCATCTTCGCCGAAAGTGAGAAAGGCGAAGGCACAAGCATTACAATATACTGGCCATGCAGTGAAAGTTCCGGACAATTAACAGCTGATTTTTTAACCAAGTCTGAAAATTTCCATGGGGAAGAAACCGTCATGGTAGTGGAAGATGATGACAAGCTGCGTCGTATCACCGTAAACGCACTGGAATTTATCGGGTACAATGTTCTTCATGCCGGATCCGGCAAAGAAGCACTGAATATTATACATGAGAAAGGTGATGATATAGACCTGGTTTTCAGTGATATCGTACTTCCCGATATGGACGGTATTCAGATTGCCGAAAAAATCATCACACTGAAGCCCGGGATACGCTTCCTTTTTACATCAGGCTATGCTCTTACAGAAAAGCAGCAGGGTAACGTAAAAGTCAGCAATCAAAATTTTTTACAAAAACCATTCAGCATGTCAGAACTTGCTAAAATGATCAGGTACCTGCTTGACAATTAAAACTACCTCCGGCAGTATCAGTTTTTACAAAACAATTAGGATTCTTTTATGAGCACACGACAGATAGTATTTATAATAGCAATGATTACCGTAGTACTGCTCATTTTCCAGCTTGCCAGGAAGCAGGATAACACGTCTATGGACAGTGAACAGGTA
>JAGYNX010000509.1 GCA_018399855.1 Spirochaetota bacterium | reverse complement strand
ATAGATAAGGTTGGCAACAGATATGTTGCGGTCAACCATCATACCTTCTACCTGGTAGAAAGTATTTTCGTGTGATGCATCAATGCTTTCATAGCGAAAAACCCTGCCTGGCCCGATAACACGGAATGGAGGTTTTAGCCTTTCCATACCCCGAACCTGGATTGGCGAGGTGTGTGTGCGAAGCAGGTTACCGTCCTCGGTCCAGAATGTGTCCTGCATGTCCCTGGCAGGATGATGTCCGGGTATGTTCAGTGCTTCAAAGTTGTAGTAATCCGTTTCTACTTCAGGACCGTCAAGCACCTCGAAGCCCATCGAGGTAAATATGTCCTCGATCTCATATTGTATCTGCGATATGGGATGAAGGTGTCCGGGCTCAATATCTTCTGTTCTGCCATCAGAATCCAGTGTCACATCGATCCATTCTTCTTCAACGAGGCTATTGATCTTTGAAGAAGAGAGCTCTTCTTTTCTGCTTTCCAGTACTTCTTCTATACGGGTTTTTATTTCGTTGGATTGTTTACCGATTGCACCCCTTTCTTCAGGAGGGAGCTGCCCCAGTGATCTTAAGATCTGCGTAAGCTCACCCTTGCGTCCCAGTACCCGTACACGTATGTCTTCAAGGACGTCGGTACTGTCGGCCTTTTGTACATTCTCCAGGGTTGCGGTATACAATGATTCAAGTTTTTCTTTCATGATAACACCAGTAATTATTTATGAATATATGTGCACGTATCCGGGTATACCGGTTACACAATCGCTTTTCGTCATTTGATGGAACGGTTGTGGGTGTGGAGTAGACAGTTTATCCCCGCAAAAAGCGGGGAAAACTGTTACTATGTAAAGGTGAAATTTTCATAGTTTTAATATCTTGTATTGTATAATATAGCGCAATTCAAGAAAGTGTATTGCTGATAAAAAGTCAAGTAAAATAACAGAACATTTTTATCTCATTCAATGGCAATACCGCCGCGTCCCCCAAGTATTTTGAATTGTATGAATATAAGGGGCGCCGCGAAAGTGATCCAGAAACCCATAAGCCAGTACCTGAAGAAGTCGGCAATGGCAACTTCTGGAAGCAACAGTTTGATGCCGGCCTTGATAAGGATAATACCTGCCGCGCCAACCGCAAATTTTAGAATAGCAGGTACAACTCCCGTTCTCGGGTCAAATGGTATACGTTTGTCTGCAAGTATGAGGCCAATGAGGTAACCCGACATCACCCCTGTTGTTTTGGCGATTTCATGACCGGGAAGGGCCATCATCAAAAAAAGCGGGAGAAGTAAAAATAACACAAGAAGGGTAACCTCTTTGAAGTTAATATAGGACTTTTCAAGCCATGGCAGCAGCCAGACAAGAATTGCCAGCAGAATCCCTCCTAAAATGAAACCACCAATAACATCGCCAAGAAAATGAACACCAAGGTAGATCCTGGAGTAGGGGATCAGTATAATCAATACTATACTGACAACTGTAATAATTCTACGTTTGGCAAACCATGCCAGTGTTCCCCAGAAAACAACCGCGTTTTGTGTATGACCACTGGGAAATCCCGGGCTGTTTTGAGGTATATATTTCTGGTTCAATTCCCGAATACCTTCTCGCAAAAA
>JAGYNX010000508.1 GCA_018399855.1 Spirochaetota bacterium | reverse complement strand
TGCCGTCCATACCCGCGCCCAGGTCGATATCCATGAGCACAAGGTTGATGTCAGCGTTTTCCCGGCAAAGACTTACTGCTTCTTCACCCGAGTGGGCGGTAATTACGTCATATCCGAATCGCTCGATCCTTTTTGCCTCGTCCATGGCTATTATTGCCTGATCTTCAACCAGAAGGATCCTTCTTCGTGATGCCTTATCGCTCATGCGTCTTTATCTCCCCGTGTTGTAATGCCTGTATCATAAAGTTGTGTATGAGCATATCACACTACCTGTTGCATGGTATACATAAAAAATTGATAGTCAATAAGGTTTCATTTTCAGGAAAAAAATATACCAAATAGAATGTGCATAAATATGTTAATGACATGCAGTGTATATGCAAAATATTGGCTCCAGGTGACAATGTGCTATCTTGTTTAATGTATCTTTAATACATTCAAAGATATCCTACAACGTTTCAGCAGGTATCCAGGTAATCATATGCGGAATAACACAATATTACTCGTGGAAGACGAGGCGATCATTGCCCTTTCACAGTCACAAACAATTGAATCCTATGGATACAGGGTGATAACCGCTATGAGTGGTGAAGAGGCGTTGGAGATCATCACGGGTAACCAGTCCATAGACCTGGTGCTCATGGATATCGACCTGGGCGCGGGGATGGACGGTACAGAGACGGCGGAACGTATCATGGAAATCCGTATGCTCCCCATAGTGTTTCTCACGAGTCACACGGAAAAGGAGATGGTAGACAGGGTAAAGGGTATCACCCGGTATGGGTACGTGGTGAAGAATTCCGGTGAATTCGTGTTGATGGAGTCGATCAACATGGCATTCGAACTGTACGAGGCTCACAGTCAAATCAACCGTGGGCAGGTTTTTGCCCGGCTGGCTGATAGAAACGAGCAGGAACTTGACGCGATGATCATGGCCCGGTCCCTTGATCCTGATGACCACCAGCAGGGACAGATTATTACCGTTACCGACATGACGGGGCAGTTGAAAAATGAAAAACTGATCAAAAAATCTGAATATGAAAAGTCTTTAATACTTAACGCCATGTATGAACACGTGGTGTATTATACCCCTGACATGAAAATACAGTGGGCAAACAGGGCAGCATGTGAAGCAGTGGGAAAGCAGCCCGGTGAAGTAGAAGGCATGCACTGCTACGAGGTATGGCATGGAAGAATGGAGCCCTGTGAGAATTGCCCGGTACAAATGGATGAAGAAAAATGCCGGCAGAAAAACTATACCGCCACCAGCCAATCCGGCAGAGAATGGGAAGTGAATGTATACCCTGTCTGTGACGAGGGTGAAATTACCGCCTATATAGAATTATCCCGCGAGGTAACTGAAAAGCGTGTAATTGAAAAGAAATTGCAGGAGAGTGAAAGGCGTTTTCGCGAACTTGCCGATATGCTTCCCGAGATAGTTTTTGAAGCGGATATTCATGGCAGGATAATATACGGCAACAGGGCAGCTTTCGAGGTGATGGGATATACACGGGAAGACTTCGAAAACGAACTGGAGGCCGTTGAGAAGGTTGTACCTGAAGACCGTGAACGGGTAACCCAAAACATTACAAGGCTGATACACGGTGAAGAAGT
>JAGYNX010000507.1 GCA_018399855.1 Spirochaetota bacterium | reverse complement strand
AGCCTTCCTGGTTTCTCTCACCGTTGCCGCCATCACTGCCCTCTCTTATTCTGAGCTTGTTACCCGGTTCCCGAAAAGCGGCGGGGAATCATATTATACTGAAAAGGGTTTCGGCAGAAAGGGTATCGCACTGGTGGCAGGATGGCTTGTATTTTGCGCCGGCACTTTCTCGCTTGCTGCCATATCAAGAGCTTTCAGCGGCTATCTTCGGGGTATGATACCGGGACTTCCCGACTGGTTCCTGCTGATCGCATTCATTTTTGTACTGGGATACATCAATTACCGCGGCATACGTGAATCCTCAACCGCAAATATCATATGTACCATCATTGAAGCATCAGGCCTTGTTTTCGTCATCGTTGCAGGTGCCCTGCTGCTGGCAAACAATCCCGCACTGGCCGAAATACCGGCAAGCGCACCGCAAAGCATACCATGGGGACAGGTGCTCAGCGGCGCCGCCCTGGCGTTCTTCGCCTTCATCGGTTTTCAGGACATGGTTAATATTGCAGAAGAAGTAAAAGAGCCCGAACGAATCTTCCCCCGGGCAATCATCACCGCCCTTGCTGTCGCGGGTGTGTTGTACGTCATCATCGCCGTAATCGCCACCCTGGCTGTACCGCCGGAAACGCTGGCAAGATCAAACGCACCGCTGCTTGAAGTTGTACGGGCCTCACAGGGCGCCTCCTTTGACTGGATGTTCACCATTATTGCCATCTTCGCGGTGGCCAACACGGGGCTTTTGAATTTCATCATGGCATCCCGTCTCATATACGGCATGTCCAGGCAGCGGCTTCTGCCCCGATGGCTGGATGCAGTACATCCGAAACGACAAACTCCTCATCATGCTATTATTGCAGTGCTGATTGCCGCCCTGATGCTGGCAGTTACCGGTACCATCACCTACCTTGCAGGCACTACAAGCGTGCTGCTGCTCATCGTGTACGTTGCCGTCAACTTCGCCCTGGTGCTCATCAAGCTGCGTGGCGAGGGGAGGGCTTCGTTCAATGTTCCCATCTTCGTTCCCATGCTGGGGGCCCTCACCAGCCTGGGGCTGATCGCATTCACTGCCCAGGGTATACTGATCATATCACTGGTGCTGGTGCTGATGGGAGTCGGTCTCGTAGTGGTTCGGCAGCTGCGTTTTTGAGGATTTACCGCAGCATCTCTCATGTTTTTATTCTCATTTTTCTTGACAATCTGACCTGGTCTGGCTAGACTATATATAAAGGTGATAGTATGCATATTACAAATATATCAGAAGCAAAATCACAGCTATCCACCCTGATTAAAAAAGTTCAATCAGGTGACGAAATCATTATTGGCAAAGCAGGGAAACCAGTGGCAAAATTAGTGCCATATGATAGAATTGTTGAAAAACGCACGCCTGGTGCGTTAAAAGGTAAAATCAGGATTTCTAAAGATTTTGATGAACTTCCCCCAGAAATTGCTGAAGCTTTTGGGATCTCAGATTAATGAATGTTTTACTGGATACACACACATTACTGTGGTGGCTCAATGATGATCCTGAATTATCCAGGCAGGCATTTAATGTTATTTCTAATGGTAAAAACATCGTTTTTATAAGTGTTGCCTCTATCTGGGAAATTAGAATTAA
>JAGYNX010000506.1 GCA_018399855.1 Spirochaetota bacterium | reverse complement strand
GCAAGAAGATTAAACTGAAACGAAAAGTTCATGTTTCAAAGGAACTGAAAGAAGGAATTCAGAAAGACGAAGAACAAAAAGAAGAAACTAGGAAAGTAGAAAAGCCCAAAGAGACTAAGAAACCTGAAAAGACTGCTGCTGAAACAAAAAAGACGGCACCCTCAAGAAAACCAGTTGAGAGGAAGAAACCAGAAGAAGGTGCAAAACGTGGTGCCCCGCCGGAAGCAAAAAAGGGCAAGCCGCGTGAAGAAAGTGAGAAGCGAGAAGGTAAGAAGCCTGTTGCTGAAGGTGAAAAAATAGAAATTGGTTCCATGAAGGAAGATTCGAAAAAACGCCAGAAAGGAAAAGAAAAATCCAAGGAAAAGGCGAAAAAGAAAGGAACCAAGCGGGAAAGAGAAGAACTAAGGGAAAAGAGTATCGGGTTTAAAAAGAAGAAACCCCAGGCGGTACAGAAAAAGCCAAGGGAAGTGGTTACACCGAAAAATATTGAGATAACGGAAACCATACAGGTAGGCGACTTGGCCAAGAAGCTTAATGTAAAGGCCAACGAGGTCATTGCAAAGCTTATGCAGATAGGGGTTATGGCTACAATCAACCAGGTAATAGACGCCGAGACCGCCGAGATACTTGCTGCTGAGTATGGCACCGAGGTAAAAGTGGTGTCCCTCTTTGATGAAACGGTAATCAAGCTTAAAGAAGAAGATAAAGACGAAGACTGGCAGAACCGACCACCCATAGTTACAGTCATGGGACATGTTGATCATGGTAAAACCAAGCTTCTTGATGCCATACGCAAGGCCAACGTTACAAGCGTTGAACACGGGGGTATTACCCAGCATATTGGTGCGTACCGGGTAAAGGTACATGATAAGTATGTCACATTTCTGGATACACCCGGTCATGAGGCTTTTACCACGATGCGGGCAAGGGGCGCACGGGTTACCGATATCGTTGTGCTGGTAGTCGCTGCCAATGACGGCGTTATGCCGCAAACGGTTGAGGCAATAAACCACGCGAAGGATGCCGGGGTACCCATCATTGTTGCCATAAACAAGGTAGACCTTCCCGAGGCCAATGTTCAGAATGTGAAACAGGGGTTATCCAACTATGAATTGATCCCGGAAGAGTGGGGGGGAACAACCCTCATGGCGGAGATCAGTGCGAAGGAAGTTCTGCATATAGATGATTTGCTTGAGTTGATCCTCATACAGTCAGAAATGCTTGAATTGCGGGCAAATCCCAGGCTGCATGCCCAGGGTACGGTGGTGGAGTCCAAGCTTGATCCGGGCCGCGGGCCAGTTGCCACCGTTCTTGTCCAAAATGGAACCCTTCGGGTTGGTGAACCATTCGTGGTGGGCATATATTCAGGAAAGGTTCGTGCCATGTTTAACGATCAGGGGGGCACTGTTGAAAAAGCAGAACCATCAACCCCTGTCGAGGTGGTGGGGCTTTCAGGTGTACCTGCCGCGGGTGACCCATTCCAGGTTGTACAAACAGATAAGTACAGCAAACAGGTGTCCCAGAAACGCCAGGAAATGAAGCGTATTGAAAGCGCCCAGAAGATAAAGAAGGTTACCCTGGAAGATCTCAACGATATGATACGCGAGGGCGCGATGC
>JAGYNX010000505.1 GCA_018399855.1 Spirochaetota bacterium | reverse complement strand
CCGTGGACTTTGCCAACCCGGATAACACCACAATTATCAGCCCACCGGGACAGTCCGGCGTGTACATGAGCCCCTACTACGATGACCTTGCAGAGTTCTGGGCAGACGGCGGGCAGGTGCCCCTGCACTTTACATCAGGGAAAGAACTTGAGAAGGTGCTTATACTCAATCCGGGCGGGAAATGATCTTTAGTGATTCTATAATAATGTGACCAGTTCATCTATCTCATAAATACCGTTGCCAAGCTCTGGAAGACATTGTACTATACGTGCAAGGCCTTCCACGTAGCTGGTTGCCCCTTCTATTTTTGTCTCAATGGTTATGCTTGAATGTGCATCCCCAACCTGGATTCGGTGAAAAGCATGATGGTCCAGGTTGGTAATATGCAGTTTCTTCTGATACTCAGGGTCACGGATACTCACGATGTTTTCACGCGGCACCTGTAAATAATCGCAGAATTTCAACGCTGTCCCCGGCTGTGATTTCTTTTCCTTTTGATGGCTTTCAATAATGGTTATGGGTTCATCTTTGAAAAGATCCTTTGCGGATTTTAACAGGTAAAACAGCTTGATTATATTGATGTCCAGGTTGGGGGCATGTATGTATGTAATGCCGCTACCCGGTGGGGGATCAAGTTGTATGTCCTTGACCGTGGCAGCCTGTATATACGAGGCACCGTGCTTTTCTGCCAGTGCCAGGGTTTCAAGGTATTCCCGTCCCGAGCCCACGTGCACGAAAATTGTGTCTTTATCCACTTCCAGGTCTTCTGCGTATTTTCTTACGGGAAGATCTGAATAGTTGTGAAATCTATCATAAACGGCATCTGCCAGTTTACCGTTACCGATTAGTACCAGTTCCTTCATTTCATTTAATTCCTTTTGAAAATCATGTATCTTTCAAATTAAAGTTCAGGAATACAATCACTTTTTGGACTGATGCCTGAACATTTATATTTGACTCAATGGGTAAAAAGGCTTAAAATTATTTGAACACAATACACCTGAAGGAGAAAAACCATGTCAAAAAGAATACTTGTTGTATTGACCGTTTTCCTGGCAATAGCTTTTGCAGCAGGTTGCGGAAGTAAAACTGAAGTCGTTGATTCAGGAACCTATCCCGGAACTATCAAAAAGGTTGAAGCCGATAAACGAGAGATATACGTAAACCTTGAAGAGGGGAAGATTCTTGAATTGTACTTTACCGATGAAACCGTTCTCACAAAAAATGACAAACCTGCGGAATTCAGCGAATTAGCCGCTGGTCAAAAAGTTAAAGTCACGGTAGAACGAACCGGTAATCGCCTTGATCCAACAGCGGTAAATATCCTGGAATAACCTATGCCACAACTTCCGGAAGTTTTAAGAACGGAAACCTGGCACCCGTTAATTGTCCATTTTCCAATTGTGTTACTATTGGTTTCCACTGCTTTTAAACTTCTTTTTATTATAGATAAACGGGAAACCTGGGATCATGGTGGGAGTTTACTGCTGTATGCAGGTACAATCGCAGCCTGGGTAGCTGTTTATACGGGCAGCCTGGCAGATGCCGTTGTGGTTCGAGATCTCTGTGATCCTGTTGTACTGGAAAGCCATGAAAACATGGCATATCTTCTATCAA
>JAGYNX010000504.1 GCA_018399855.1 Spirochaetota bacterium | reverse complement strand
CTCCCAGTCCCGGTGTTTCACCCTGGCTGTAAAATGCGATGCCAAATATAGTATTCATATCAGGTTTCAACGCGACATAGCCTTTAATAGTAGACCACAGGCCTTTCCCCACCACGGGTACGCAGTAGGCTATCACTTTACCATTCTCTACCCGTTTAAAGACGGGCAGTATTCGCTCCCTGGCAGGCTTTTTCTTCTGTTTTTCCAGGTCCATTCGGAAAGGGGCCTTTTCCAGCGTTTCCCTGTCAACAGGGTTCCCTTCATGGTCAACCACCATCGTTTCGATGAATTCGTCATAGCAGCACTGAATATCTACACATTCCTTTTGACCTTTTATCTTCTGCACTTCACGGGGGTCCCGCGGACAATCCTGCAGCCCGGTGGCTATGAGAATATTGAACTTGATATCAGCCTCAAGTTGTACCCGTTGCCTGCTGTCAAGTGATTGCGATATAACAGAAAGCAGCAGTGAAAACAGGGCTGCGATCATCAGGGCGAATAGTATGGTATATGTATTGGTATCACGCCGCACGACGCATTCTCCTTCTCATGTGTATACTGATCACCCCGTAATCGATAAGGGGAGAGAACAGGTTCATGAATAGAATTGACAGCATCATACCCTCCGGGAAAGCGGGATTCATCACCCGCACGATTATTGCCAGTGCTCCAATGAAAAAACCATACACGTATTTACCCGCGTTGGTATTTGCCGCGGAAACCGGGTCAGTGGCCATGTATACCGCACCGAAAGCGAACCCACCCATAACAAAATGATAATGGGGAGGCAGCGACATGAGGCTTTCCGGTGATGGTGACACCGCGTTCATCAACAGGGCTATTACATATCCCCCCGCAAAGACAGAGAGCATGATACGCCAGCTTCCAACCCCGGTAATAATAAGAAATATACCGCCAATCAGGATCATAAGTGTTGATGTTTCCCCGATACTTCCGGGAATAAACCCGAGAAACATGTTTTGTAAAGTATACCCGTGATTCTGCAGAGATGAAATGATATTTTCCGTTGCCCCTGTCCCCACGGATAAAGGGGTTGCCATGGTATAGGCATCCACTGCTTTTCCATCAAGAAGGGCCCACACATTGTCCCCTGATATAGCCTGGGGATAGGCAAAGAAAATAAATGCCCGCACCACCAGGGCGGGATTAAATATATTCATGCCGGTGCCCCCAAACACCTCTTTCCCCATCACTACGCCGAAGGTGGTACCCGCGGCCACCATCCACAGGGAAATATCGGGTGGCATTATCAGCGGTATAAGGGTGCCGGTCACGAAAAATCCCTCGTTAATCTCGTGTTTGCGAATCAGGGCAAACACCACCTCCCACAGACCTCCCGTGACAAACACCACCGCGTACATGGGAACAAGCACGAAGGCGCCTTTCACAAAGCAGTCGGCAATGGCGGGGTTGACACCCTGTGCCAGGTAAAACTGGTAACCGATATTGTACATGCCGAAAATGATGGTGGGAAATATTGCCAGCACCACCGTCATCATCATTCTTTTAATATCAAAAGCATCCCGCACATGGGCACCTTCCACTGTTCTTACCGGAAGCCGGTACAGAAAGGTTTCCGTGGCATCAAAAAGCGGCCACACCTT
>JAGYNX010000503.1 GCA_018399855.1 Spirochaetota bacterium | reverse complement strand
CTCATAACCTGGAAATCACTTACTTCACTGGATTTATCCACCAGCACCAGGTGGCCTTCGTGCAGAAATCCCATGGTAGCAACAAAGCCTATTCGCTCCCCGTTGCTTTTCGCCTCTTTAACGGCATCCCTCACTTCACCAATGGTATGCACAACCTTCATGACTTTCTCCTTCTTTTCAATGGTAATTGACTGCCGTTAACTGGTTTCCTGGCGGAAACCAGCATCATATCGCCAAGATACAGGTACCTGGCGGCAAAGTCTGCTATTTTTCTCATAAGGGTGCCCTGTTTTCCCGTGCCGCTTCCGTAGGTTCTGAAGCGTTGTTTTTCAAACCCGTACCGTGACAGCAGTTTCCCAAGGGTTCTGCCGTTGAAGAAGTAGAGGTGCTGTGGAAAATTATAGAATCGCCAGTTTTTGCCCTTAATTGCCTGGAACGAGAAAGGCCCTGTTCTGCAGGTGGAAATATACAGGTATCCACCGGGTTTTAAAATATCCCATGCTTTCTGCAGTACATCCTGCGGATGATGCAGATGCTCAATGGTGGCCCATAAGGTTACCAGGTGAAATGTGCGGGGAAATTCGGCTTCAATGACATTTCCCTGTTGCACCGGCACCTGTAAAGAATTCACCGCGAAGTTCACGCAATCATGGGAAATATCGATTCCTTCTGCCTGCCACCCACGATTACAGAGGAAGGCAACGAAATACCCGGCAGCACATCCTATGTCAAGGGCGAGTCGTTCACCGCTGATCTCTTTTTCGTAACTGAAGAAATCAAGGTCGGCAAGGTTCATTCCCATCACCCTTTCAATTTCACTACGCAGTTCTGATGAAAAATAGTTGTCATACCCGCGATCAGATCGCCTGGTGAAGTATTGGCGTCCATAATATTTCCCTATTTCTCCAATGGGGGGACGGGGGTTGACAAATTCAAGACCACACGTGCCGCATTTAACCAGTGAGAAAACCTCGCCGTCTTCAGACTGTTTCTGGAACCTGGGAGTTGGAGACCCGTTACCGCAAATGATACATGAAGAATATTCCATTGGATATTGCTGCCTTTTATTATTGCCAAAATAATAGTATGTGGCTATACTGTACTACCTCCGATTGATAACACGCGTATCGTCCGTGTCAAACATTTATCCGGGGATAAATAGAATACCAGGATTTCTTCCATGGCAAACAATTCAGGACACATAATTCTGATAACAGAGAATAATCGTAATGAAAACGCCCTGCGCAATGCCCTGGCCACCAGGCCCGTTGAGCTTGAAACAGGGAACAGAAGTCTCTACTCGGTTGAGGATATTCGGGCAACCATACAAGAGACCCGTACTACCACTTTTATTCGGGCAGAACTGTTTAACTTTATCAGGGCTCATGGTATGCCCTGCTTTATCGGACTTGACTATACCATAGATCTTGGTCTTGGGAATGAAATTGATCCGGACAGAAGAAAACTGCTGCGAAGCTTCCTTATCTCCTGTATAGTGCTGTCAAGGGGAAAGGGATTTGAGAATATACGGGCAAACTTTCTGCTTTTTGCCCATCCTCACCAACTTGATGAAGCCAGGTCGCTTGTAACCAGGCCGGAAGCCATTCTTTCAATGCTTCGCACGCGGGACGAAA
>JAGYNX010000502.1 GCA_018399855.1 Spirochaetota bacterium | reverse complement strand
CAGAGCAAACCGCAGATGGCAATTTAGAAAATAATTATAATAATATTTGTAGAGGTTTAAAATGTCGGATTCATGGCGTACTGAGTATGAAAAAAAATTTACCACTGTAGACTATGCGGCGTCACTTGTTCAGAGTAATGACAGGGTTTTCCTGGGCGGTGGTACAGGCATACCATCAGGATTTGCTACCGAACTGGGAAAGCTGGCTGGAAAAGTAGAAAATGTAACGATATACCAGGGATACGCGATGGGTCTTTATGATTATATGAAGCCTGAAAATATGGAAAGTTTTCATATAGAAACCATGTTTGTGGGCCCAATGGAAAGGGTTTGCATGGACTGGGGGGTAGCACAATACAAGCCCATGCACCTGAGTGACATACCGGCAGCAGGACTCAAGGCCAATTGCAACAGGGTTGCATTTGTGGCCACGCCTCCGGATGAAAACGGGTATATGAACAGGTCGTGCTTTGGTGCATTTCTTCCACAAAAAGAAACCATTGAAAGGGCAGAAACAGTTATAGCAGAGATTAACAGCAATACACCATGGATTAACAGTGATGACTTCAAAATTCATGTGTCCGAAGTCGATCACATAATTCAGAATGACACGCCACTTTTTGAACTTCCCGAGATTGAAATTACCGAATTGGAAAAGCAGATGGCGAATTATATTGCCGAGCTTATACCCGACGGTGCAACAATACAACTTGGGATCGGCGGACTTGCAAACGCCATTGGTAATCTACTTTATGATAAAAAAGACCTTGGAATGCACAGTGAAGTGATAACCCCATCAGTAATGCGACTGGTGGAAGCCGGTGTTCTCAATTGTTCAAAGAAAAATTTCTATCCCGGACAGATCGTTTCATCATTTGCCGTAGGCACAAAAAAATTTTATGATTTTATTGATCATAATGACGCCTTCAAGCTTTGTGATATTGGATGGGTTAATACTCCTGAAATTATCGGTCAAAATGATAACCTGATATCAATTAATAACACCCTGATGATGGACCTTACCGGACAGGCCGGTTCAGAGTCTATCGGTACAAAACAATACAGTGGCACAGGTGGACAGGTCAACTTTATACAGGGAGCAAAAAAATCAAAAGGGGGGAAAAGTATAATATCCCTCACCTCAACATATACTGATAAAAACGGTAAGATGCACAGTAAAATTATGCCCACCCTGACCAATGGAACAGTGGTCACCACAAGCAGAAATGACGTGGAATACGTGGTCACCGAATATGGTGTGGTAAACCTGAAACTTGAGAATGTCAAGACCAGGGTGGAATCGTTAATAAGTATCGCTCACCCGGATTTCCGTGAAGAACTTCGTCACGAAGCAAAAAAGATCGGCTGGTTATAGCCTTATCTTTTTTCAAGCATAACAAGTGTGATATCATCATGCTGGGGAAGACCTCCCCGGTATGCTATCACATTTTCAAGAAGTATACTTTGTAAAGAAACCAATCCCTGGTTTCTGTTTTGAAGAATTATTTTAGCGAATCTTTCAATACCGAATGGAATTCCCTGCGTGTTCTCCTCTTCAATTATCCCGTCCGTGAGTAGTATTAGTATTTCTTCTTTACCTATACCGATACCTTTACCTGCTTCATCTCTGTGCCC
>JAGYNX010000501.1 GCA_018399855.1 Spirochaetota bacterium | reverse complement strand
TATTTACCTTTGTTCTTAAAATTAGTACATCATACATTTCATGTCAAGCCATAGACAAGAAGAGCATGGTACTATAATAATTACAGAAGACGTTTAACCGCGTTATGCCATGTCTCTATCTCTTGTTTCTGAACTTCCGGTTGCATTTTTCTGTCGTATCTTTTTGCGATCTTGTTCAGTTTTGCAACCTCGTCAACATTGTTAAATACCTTTGACGTAATGCCGGTAAGATAGGCAGCGCCAAGGGCTGTTGATTCAGTCATTTCGGGCAGAAGTACCGGGGTTCCCAGCAGGTCAGCCTGGTATTGCATTAGAAAACTATCCCTGGTGGCACCACCATCTACCCTTAATTCATGTATTATCCGTCCCGAATCCTGTTCCATGGCCTTGATTACATCATAAGACTGGAGGGCAATAGATTTTACCGCTGCCCGTACCACCTGTTCCCATGACGTATCACGGGTTAATCCGAATATTGCCCCACGGGCGTCCATGTTCCAATGCGGGGCGCCAAGACCAACGAAGGCAGGCACTACTACAACCTCGTCTTCCTTATCCACTGCCAGGGATACCGTTTCAGCTTCATGACTTTCATTGATTAATTTCATATAATCACGTAACCATTGAACTACTGCTCCAGCTATAAATATTGAACCCTCAAGGGCGTATACGGGTTGTCCAATAGAGTCGTTGACAATTGTAGTTAAAAGGCCGTGTTTTGAAAGAAGTGGATCGTTTCCAAGATTGAGAAGCACGAAACACCCCGTGCCATATGTATTTTTTGATGTTCCCTCGAAGACGCAGTTCTGTCCCACCATGGCAGCCTGCTGGTCACCGGCAATTCCGCCAATAGTTATGCCATCAGGTAAACCGGGCACACCGCTTGTTTCTCCGAAAAATGACGCGGAATCCCGTACCTCCGGCAGTATGTTGCTGGGGATGTCAAGTATGTCCAGTAATTCCCTGTCCCATCGCTTATCAAAGATATTATAGACCAGGGTTCTCGAAGCATTAGTGTAGTCTGTTTTATGTGACTTGCCGGCGGTTAGTTTCCATAGAATCCAGGTGTCAATGGTACCAAATAATAATTTCCCCGCTTTTGCCTGGTCGCGAGAACCTTCTACATTATCAAGCAACCATTTGATTTTAGTGCCCGAAAAATAGGCATCAAGTCGCAAACCGGTTTTCTTCCTGAATAAATCCTCGTACCCCTTTTGCTTCAACTGGTTACATATGGGGGCTGTTCTACGGCATTGCCATACAATGGCATTGTAAATAGGTTTGCCTGATTCTTTGTTCCAGATCATTGCTGTTTCGCGCTGGTTGGTAATGCCGATTGAAATTACATCTTTAGGGTCAAGGCTTCCCTTTCCTATTGCCTTTTTAATAAGGGAAATAACTGAATCCCATATTTCCATCGGGTCGTGTTCAACCCATCCTGGTTTGGGGAAATGCTGGGTAAACTCCGCGTAACTGCTTGAAATCGGTGTTGCTGATTCATCAAAGCAGAATACCCGGTTTCCAGTTGTGCCAAGGTCAATTGATAGAATAAACTTTTTACCCATTTTTATACCTCAATAATATTTATATTTCGTTTGTCCTGGTATATATACCCAGAAAACAGATTTGCATGAT
>JAGYNX010000500.1 GCA_018399855.1 Spirochaetota bacterium | reverse complement strand
TAACCTTGTAGCGGCCTTTCTCCTTGTAAATGGCCTCACCTATAAGAACTTCCAGGTCTTCATCATAGATCTGTTTCTTGCGGTCAGCAAGGGCCTTGTAGTATTTGAAAAAACGCTCCAGGTATTCTCCCTCGAGGTCATACCCCAGTGACTTAAGCCTGTCAATAACCGCGTGCCGGCCTGAGTGTTTGCCCAACACAAGGGTAGACCTGGTAATACCCACGTCTTCCGGTTTCATGATCTCGTATGTCATTGAATTTTTTAAAACACCATCCTGATGAATACCTGATTCATGGGCAAAGGCGTTGGCACCCACGATAGCCTTGTTAGGCTGCACTCCCACACCTGTTATATGGCTGAGAAGCTTACTTGTTGCCATCAGGTTTTTGGTATTAAGATCGGTATACACGTTAAAACTGTCACCCCTGGTTTTAATGGACATGACCAATTCTTCCATTGCCGTGTTTCCTGCCCGTTCACCGATACCATTAATAGTACACTCCACCTGCCTGGCACCAGCCTGTATTGCCGCAAGGGCATTTGCGCTGGCAAGGCCAAGATCATTGTGACAGTGAACCGATATTACCGCCTCATTGATATTGGGCACCTTGTCGAACAAAAACTTTATTAATTCATAAAACTCATTGGGAATGGCATACCCAACCGTATCGGGAATATTTACCGTTGTGGCCCCCGCGCCGATAACCGCCTCAACCATTTCGGCAACATAGTTCCAGTCACTCCTTGTGGCATCCATGGGAGAAAATTCGATATTATCCACGTAGCTCTTTGCCTGGCTCACCGCTTCGACGGCAAGCTTCAATACTTCTTCACGTGTCTTTTTCAACTGGTACTCTATGTGTATATCCGAACTGGACACGAAAGTATGGATCCTGGGATTCTCGGCGTTCTTCAGGGCATCCCAGGCAACCTGTATATCCTTTGGATTGGCCCTGGCAAGACCTGCCACCTGCACACCTTTTACCCTTTCGGCGATTTTCTTCACCGACTCGAAATCACCTGTTGAAGAGATGGGAAAACCCGCCTCGATAACGTCTACCCCCAGTTTCACCAGTTGATCGGCAATATGCAATTTTTCATCCATATTCATGCTGAATCCGGGAGCCTGCTCCCCGTCACGTAATGTTGTGTCAAATATAATAATTTTTTCCTTATCAGTACTCATCGAAAACTCCTTTATAGTGTATTTTTTCAGCGTATTAACATGTACCGGCCCTGTGTAGCATACGGGGAAATACCATTCCCATACCTCCGTTACGTTATAATTTCAATCACCCACAACACAAAAAAGGCCGCCACGGGTTTCCGTGACGGCCTTGTATTTTTACTATACCATACCTCAATCACGAAACCCCGTGTCTGGTTCCTCCTGATAGTAGAAGACCTGATAGCAGTGCTGCAAAAGCAGCGGTTACAGTGTTTCGTGTACTCATTATAAACTGATATTCCTTATAAAATATTCATTATAATCAAGTAAAGCACAGGATGGTAATATGTCAACATAATTTATATTAAACTGTAATTTTTACTATATGAAATAGAACCACAGAGGCGCAGAGGTACAGAGGGGGGGGGATATGGTTGTCTGGTTGTACATCATGATACCTGAAAGGTTTAACAGCTAACCATAA
>JAGYNX010000050.1 GCA_018399855.1 Spirochaetota bacterium | reverse complement strand
CGGATAGTGCCGCCCCCGCCGCAACCGACGCCGAAAGTCCCAGAAATTTTCGCCTGCTCACTAATGAATTATTACTGCCCCTGTCACCCATATATCTTTCCCCCGAATTTACAAGTTGCACAAGGTATATAACCAACACCTGGTTCAGTCAAGCGGGTAATGTATATTAGTAACAGGGATACTGGAAGGTCAAAACAGTTTGATAAAAAAAATTACCCCCTGGAATGGGGGTATATATTAAATCAGGTGGTTACTGTCTCCACTATTTAAGCATATCCTGGTACACAACAATTTCGGAGACATGATACACCACTATCATACAATATGGTATATAACAATAGGCAAATATCCCGATCACATTTTTTTTATCAATAAATACCGAATAAAAAACAGTTTTTTCATACTACGAGCAACACGACACATTTCAATCAGCATGGGGGGGCAGAGCCCTGCTGTTTCGTCCGACAAATAGTCAACAAAAAATAAAATACTTGCATTAAAATAATTAATATAGATTATATCCACTATTGGCAGTACATTACTCTTAACGTCACAAACTGGTCAGATGGTTAATCTAATCGGTATGAAATACTCTATCATTCAAGGAGATAATAATGACAAAAGCAGCAGGATCCCCAAAAAGAGAAAACCTGACAGAAAAATACCTGGTTGAGAAAGACAAATTCGAAATTGAATTTCAGGAATTCCTGGAAAAAAACAAGCATACCGCTCTTATGGTTTTCGACAGGGCAAAAAAGTATGGTGACCGGGCAGAGCTGCACCACAAGCCCTATGGTACGTGGGAAACCATCAGCTGGAAACAGCTTGCTGAACAAATGTATGATGTATCATCTTCATTGCTTGAGCTGGGACTCCGCGAAGAACAGACAGTAGGGCTATTCTCTCCCAACCGGGCAGAATGGCATATTGCAGACCTGGGTGCGCTTTCAATCCGTGGTATTACAGTCCCCATATATCCGACCAATACCACACGTGAAACAGAGTACATCGTCAACGACGCCGAGATCAGGGTACTTTTCATAGGCCGGCAAATGCAGTACGACAGGGCTTACGAGCTGCTTGATACATGTCCTTCATTGGAGAACATCGTTGTATTTCACCGTGATACCAAGGTTCACGCTTCTGACAAGCGGGTAATCATGTGGGATGACTTTCTCGCTCTTGGCAGAAACGCAAGCCACGCGAAAGAGATAGAAGACATTCACTCTCGCTGCCATTACGATGATGTATGTACCCTGATTTATACATCCGGTACAACCGGTGAACCGAAGGGAGCGGTACACACGCATAAAAGCCTCTTTCATAACAGCTGGTCCGTAGGCGGATATCCCCAGGGTGGATTGAGTGATAGTGATTCAACACTTGCCATGCTGCCCTTAAGCCATGTACTTGAACGCTCCTGGAATTATGGCGTCATGCAGATGGGAGGACATATATACTATTGTGAAGATCACAACGAGATCCTTGAATACATGGAAGAAGCTGCCACCTCCGTCATGAATGGCGCCCCGCGGCTTTTTGAGAAGATATATTCAACTATATATTCCGGTGTTGAAAAGGCATCGCCATTAAAGAAAAAATTGTTTCACTGGGCAACAGGGGTGGGAGATAAGGCCGGTTCGTACCGGTATCATGAAAAAACAGTTCCACTCTACCTCAGGTTGAAGTACGCCATCGCGTACGCACTGGTGTTAAAAAAAGTACGTGGTCTTTTCGGGAAGAACATGCATCACGTGAACGTGGGCGGCGCTCCTCTTAACCCGGAGATCCAGCGGTTCTTTTTCAATTGCGGTGTTATCATCACCCCGGGATATGGTCTTACCGAAACAGCACCGGTCATCGCCATGAACGGTGTGCATTGCCTTAAGTTTGGCAGCGTGGGCCCACTCACCCCACTTGCCGAAGCACGTATTGAACCTGAAACCGGAGAGATACAGGCGAAGGGGCCCAATATATTCAAGGAATACTACAAGAAAGCTGATAAAACAAAAGAAGCATTCACCGACGATGGATGGTTCAGAACGGGAGACGTGGGATACTTTGACGAGGACGGCTACCTGTTCATCACAGACCGTATCAAGGACCTCATCATTACTGCCGGCGGAAAAAACATCGCCCCGCAGATGATCGAAACACTCCTTACCGAGGATCTCTACATCGAATACGCTGCCATCATCGGAGATGCCCGAAAATACCTGTCAGCACTCATTGTGCCTTCTTTCGATGCACTTGAAGACTGGGCCCAAAAACGGGGACTGGAATATTCATCACGCGAAGACCTGGTTGAGAACGACGCGGTACGTGAGTTCTACTGGTCACTTATCGAGGCACGCCAGAAAGACCTTGGCCGGGTAGAACAGATCAAGCGGTTTACCCTGCTGCCCAGGGAGTTCTCACAGGAAGAAGGTGAAATCACACCCACAATGAAAGTTAAAAGAAAAGTGGTTGAAAAGAAATTCGCTGATGTGATTGAGGGGATGTACAAAGAATAAGATTCCTGTTCAGCACTGTATTCCCTGTTTGGAGAATACAGTGCTGTCCCATTATAAATAAGTTATGCCAGTTTATCGATACCGTTCATGCACCACCATACGCTCTTCCGGTGTTACTGTTCCATTCAAGTATTTAGAAAGCAGTTTTGACATGGCCATTATGGATAGACTGGGGGGAGCTCCCGGCGAAACCGGAAATATACTTGCATCACACACATACAGGTTTTCGAATTCCGTCTGGAATTTCCTGTCAACATGTTTCCCGATTTCAATAGTACCCCCGGGATGTCCTCCTGCCCATCTCAGTTGGGAAATACTTGATTCTTTTGCCCCGGCCCTGACCATTATATCGATGGCGACGTCAACACCACGCTGCATTCTACGATGATCCGATTCGGTCATGGGCTTGCTGGTACGTTCATTGGGATAGATCTCCCCTCTATCATCCTCTGCCAGTTTTACAAAAAGCCCCATACCCCTCTTAACCCACGGAAACTTGTACCAGTTTTCCAGGGCCACACCTGGCCTTATGGCACTCATAACCATGTAGGTTCCCATGGCCGCGTTATTCCCGATCATGAAACCATCGCTTTCAGAATATGATTCAATGGCATGGCTGAAGGTTTGTTCTCCCCATTGACCACCCTTCTTTTCTTTACTGATACCATACAGTATTGTCATGGGATCCATGAAGAACCGCTTCCCAACGGTGTCAACTCCCGAACGGAGCATTATAGCTGGACTGCCTATTCCTCCGGCTGCCAGTATTACCCTGTCCCCATATATATGTTCACCGTTACGCAACTGCACCCCGGTAACCTTCTTCCGGCCTTCGGAAAAAATGAGTTTATCTACAGGGGATGAAGCCCGTAATTCAAAATTGCCTGGATATTCCGCAATGGCCTGATCTACCAGGCGACGGGTGGTCCATTTCGCATCGTGTGGACACCCCATCATGCATGCATCGCACCCTTTTCTGCATCGCTCCGGATCAACAAATTTCTCCTGTTCCTCAAAAGGTATTCCCATTTCACTTGCCGCATCGATGAGTCGCTTCAGACCCACATGACCATTGCGACCATAAAAACTTGAAGGAAGTGTACTTGTTCCGATATCGTCCTTGATCTCTTTCACCTCGTGCCTGAAATCCATCCCCATAGCTTCTATAAACGAATCCCTGGGTTCAAATACGTTTCCCTGGTAGATCATTGAAGACCCCCCCACGGTGATCCCCCTTTCCATAACCACTCCTTCTTTCGAACGATTGAACACAAAGAAACGTTCAGATAGTCGCATCCCGAAAGGTAAACCGAGAAACCTGGTATGATACGCCCCACGCTCAAGTAGCAGCACATTCTTCCCTGCCTTTGCCAGTTCAAATGCTACGGGGGCCCCGCCAGGACCTGATCCCACGATGATATATTCATAATTCTTCGCATTGTATTTCATGGTACTTTCTCCTTAAATTGGCAGTATCACATTCCATCAATCATCTCAATTTTTACCACCTGCCTGGTAATCATCTCCGGCCGCGCAAAAGAGGTCGTCCGCCGTGCTTTTCCGGTTTCTTACCTGTTCGTAAAACGCCTGGATTCGTGTTCGCATCTGACCTGAACTACCGCCATACAGCTCACGTTCAAGAGCCAGTAATGGTATTCCCAATTTCCTGCTTTCCTTTCTATATAGAAACAATTCTCCACCCCAGAGATCACAGAACTTAAGTTTCTCGGCTATAATGGCATCAACCTGAAATTCCCTGCAGGTATCCTGCATATATGCCAGGCGTTCCCTGGAAGTATTCATCATGCGGGGACATGACAGGTGGTATAAATAACGCTTCGCCAGGGAAGGAACCGGTTCATCATCTTCAGAGACTGCCAGGTCAAAATTCCTGGTACCCAGGCATATATTATTCGCCACTATAGATGCACCGAGTTCTTCAATAAGTTCAAGGTGACCTGGCTCTTCAACACACCCGGAGGCTAAAAAAATGCGCAGGTCACCGGGACGCGCCGTAGATCGTCCCTGTATTTCCCCTTTAAACTCTTCAAGTAGCGCGATACTGTCTTCAACCGGCATGGCAGTAAGGGCAAGCATTAGCCGCAAAAACTCACTACCCCTGAGAGGCACCTCTTTGGATTTTCCGGCTTCATATATTGACTGCAGAAGTTCACGTCTCCTGTTATACAGTTTGATTGAAGCGGCCAGTGTCTCATCTGAAATGGTTACATTAAAATATCTTTCCAATTCTTTTTTAAACACTTCAATCTCACCGCTGAATCGTTTTTCGGCGGTGGTACCGACTTTATGAGGTGCGACGAACATGTAACGAAATTCTGGAGGTATGTCAGCGTGGCGCCAGTTATCATAAAGACGACGGGTGTGATCGCATCCGTTTAAAAAGACAATACCATCCAGAAAATCAAAATCACCCTTTAACGCCTTATCAAAACAATGCCGCACAAATGTACAATTTAATGATGAAAAATATATATCTCCTTTCTCTGTTCCGCTGCTTGCCACGGCACGCATTCGATACGGAATAAATCCCGCCGCATGAATTATCTCTTCCGGCACATACGAACAGAAAAAACCAATGACCTTCTTCCCTGACTTTTTTGCCTGCATCAGGTAGTCATTTCGTTCTGATGCGGCAATACCAGCTATTTTTTCCAGTATTTTCATGTGTGATGTATCATTCCTTTCATTCATCTATGCCCATCCATGACTTCTGAAAAAATCTGTAATTTCTTTTTTAATCTCCTGCTCAGAGGTATGCCGCTTATCCATGATATCAAGATTAAGATAAAGGGCAGGCATACCTTTCTTTTTAAGAAAATCCTTTATTATTTTCAGGGCAGCCCAACCGTGCTTACATCCATTGTGCCCCATAAAGAAAACACAATCCGCTGAATAGTCCTCCAGCATTTTCTCCAGTTCATCAACGATGAATTCCACCGGTCCATGACACTGCCGTCCCATTCCAAGATGCAACTGGCTGCGGGAAAGGTCATGTACCATAGTTTCAGGCGTTTCTGTATTAATATGAATAGTTGATATGTGCCCGATAAAGTCTGCTACCACCACGGCACCAAATTCGTGTTCCATCCACTTGAATATATACGTAAAGAAACCGATTGGCGGGAACCACATTAAAACCCGGACACGTTCATTTTTGACAACCCCTACCCCTTTATCGAAGCGATACTTTGTCGCTTCGTAAACCCCTTTTGCCATGGAAACTGCAAGCGGGGAACGTACGGCAACTTCCCTGATAACCCAGGTAAGGGCAAGAGAGATCATTGTACCGGGACAGGGAACAGCCCTGTTCATCTCGCATACTTCACGCAGGTAGAAATTAATTTCGTTAACCCGTTCAAGCACTTCACGAAGCTTTTCCCAGTCAATTTTTTTATCCAGTTGTTTCTCCAAAAAATCAATGAGGTCCCAGGTATTCATCGTAAAGTATTCGTAGGAAGTCGCATCCTTCCAGTAGGGTGCATCATAAGAGAAAGTAGGAACCCCCGTAAGGTACTCCAGGATCTGGTATACTGAGATACTGGAATCACATGGATGGGAAGCCGCGATAATTAGTGTGGGTTCCGGTATTTGCTTGAGAAAATATGATCCCACGCTGAGTTTAACAGCTGAGCAATTCTCTACTGGAACACCCTGCGACTCGGCCTCTGCAATCAACGCCGGGGGATATTCAGATCCCATGGTGTTACCAAAGATATTCAGACTTTCTGTATTAAAAGAGGCTATGTCAAAGGCTTCAATTATTTCAGCATTCAGTATCCATTCAACCCAGGCCAATGGCTCATTATTCCTTTCTGCCGCAAGTGCAGTTTTGAAATTATCAATCACTGCCTTTATGCCTGCACGGTAGGCCCGCATTTCAGCAGGATGCATAACTCCTCCGCCAATAGTGAGAAACCCATATCGCCAGGTTTTATTGAGCCAGTTTTCTTTTCTCTCATAAAATGGCCGTAAAATCCTTAAAATGAAATATAACAACCTGGGGACAAACAATGCAACATAGAGAAGATTAAGACGATGATTAATGTTGAATTTCAGCAATTCCCGGCTGCGTAGTTGTTTTTTTCGCGAAAACATCATCACTCCAGGTGCGCAAAAAATTTTTTTAAATAGTAATTTTTCCCCGGTAATCAATAACCGTAACATCATATAACAATATTATACATTTTTACGCAATAGCTAAACAATGCACTACCTGAAGTTAGTATGAATAATATTTATGGAGTATATTCACCTGCATTGTACAACAATAGTAAACAGGTACACCAGGTAAAGGATATCCCGGGGAAATTCAATGCGTGTACCATTTGCACATTGACAGGATTTGCATTTTTAGATAAAAAGATATCCGGGTAATCCTAATGTGCCCACCTGTACCATATCACTGGAAGGAATAATGCATGCTGCTGGCCGGATGTGACATAGGATCCCTCACTGCCAAGGCGGTGCTTTTAGACCTTGATACGGGGAAAATTATATCACAGGGAATACTACCTGTCAGACCCACTGCCGTTGAATCATCATTTGCTATCATGAATACAGTACTCAGCAGGGTTGGCCTGTCTCCCGACGATATTGATTGCCTCTGCAGCACCGGGTACGGCAGGCTGGAAATTCCATTCGCAGACATGCACATCAGTGAAATATCCTGTCACGGAAGAGGAGCACACTGGCTTGATATGTCAATCCGGACAGTGGTAGATATTGGCGGCCAGGACTGCAAAATCATCTCAATTGATAAGACGGGGTTTATTAATGACTTCATTATGAATGATAAATGTGCTGCCGGTACCGGGCGTTCACTTGAGATGCTATCAGCCACAATTGGCGTTCCACTGGGCGATTTGGGAAGGCTTTCACTCAAATCTCGAAAACCGGTACCCATATCAAACAAGTGCAGTATTTTCATGGAGCTTGAAGTTCTTGATGCGATGTACCGCAAAAAAAAATTGAAAAACATAGCCCACGGGCTCACCGACGCCGTAGCAAAACGGGTTGCATCACTGGCAAAAGCCGTCCCGGTTCGGGAAAGTGTATGTATTACCGGGGGTGTAGCGAAGAACATGGGTGTTGTCCGTCAACTTGAGAAATACATGGATATACATTTTAAGATACTTCCAGTAGATTCACAGCTTATAGGCGCTATTGGCGCAGCCCTATTCGCGGGGGATACATACACAAAAAAAGGGGTTCCATCGGAGGCAAAATGCTGACGGCGGGTATTGATGTGGGAACTCGTTTCATAAAGGTAGCAATCACTGATGGGAACATTATGATGGGTTCAAGCTGTATGGAACTGGCTGCCAATTTCAGGGGAATACTTAAGACCTGTTTTCAAGAGGCACTTGCAGATGCCGCCAATTTCAGTTCTACCCGGGTACGGAAAAGACATGTAAAGAAAATAATAGCCACGGGATACGGGGCACACCTTGTAAAACAGGCGGCATATACCATACAAGAATCATTCTGCCTTGCACGTGCTGCTCGTTTCCTGTCACGGGATACCGACACGGTAATAGACAGCGGTGGACTATTCATCAAGGTAGTTACTGTCAATGGACATGGCTTCCCCGAAGAAAGCCATGTCAATGAAAAATGTGCAGCCGGCAGTGGCAGGTTCCTGGAGATGATTTCCGCGGCACTGAATATTTCGATTAATGAAGTATCATATTTCGCGTCCAAATCAACAAATCCATATAATATCGTGAACAGCTGTGCTGTGTTCGCCGAAAGCGATGTCATCAGCCAGGTAAACGCGGGAACATGTGGTGAAGATATCATCGCCGGTGTTATCAATGTAATAACATTAAAAACCATAACACTTCTGGAAGGTGTGGATGCCGGTGATACAATTGTCATGGCAGGGGGACTTGCAAAGATACCTGCATACATACACGCTCTTGCACGTTATTCAAAGAAAGATATTTCTCTAATATCTATTGACCCGCAAATGCCTGCAGCATTTGGCGCAGCCCTTATTGCACAGGGAAAGACAATGGTATCACACCAAAGAAATAATGGGAGAGGTGCAAAAGAAATTCATGATTAATGAAAAAGTGAAGAATAAAAAGACACAGGATCATGCACCTCTTATTGAGGTCATACACAAAATAACCGGAAACACCACAAGAAGATTCATAGAGTATCCACTTGATGGTGGCATTGAAGCTGACAGGTTTAATCTGCGGTCACCCCATGGAGTGAAAAAACCCGTAATCGTCACCGCGGAAGACACCGCCCTGGAAATTGGATCACCTCATCACCGGGCAGTAAACACACTGCTGTGGACACACCGGGAAGGAGTTATCCGCAACCGTGTACTTATCGGAGGCATTGAGATCGAAGAAGCAATGCCTGGACCAGTTACGGCCGCTGTTTGCAGTATGACCGAGATCGAAGAATCTCTCGACACAAGCGGTCCAAACTTCCAGGCCCTGCGCCATCTTTCCAATATGCTGCCGGGATACATGATTCGCAGTATGCCAGGCAAAATGTGGGTACGTCTCCACCATGATCTCGTAAAAGCAGGTTTTTCATCATATTCACTTGCCCAGTGTCTTGCCCATGCCTACCGTCAATTACATCCAGCCATCAGCGCAGTAGAGGTAGTGGTAGTGATGGGTATACCAGACATCGTAGAGGAAATGGAGTCAGTAGATCTCAGGGCCAGGATCATTAACGGTACAAATCGCAACATTTCACTCGAAGAAGATGGCTCCCTGACCTGTGAAGACCTGGATTGTACACACTGCGAGAATGTGGCCTCCTGTGATATCATCAGGGAAATAATAAAAAAGAAAAGAGGGAATAATGGGAAAAACCATCGCCTTCACGGGTAAGGGAGGAGTGGGGAAAACCGCTCTATCCGCCATATGCGGGAAAATACTCATCGAGAAAGGGGAACGGGTTCTTTTTATTGATGCTGATCCGGCAATGGGACTGGCTACTGCCCTGAATGTGAAGGGGTATACAACCATAGGACAGGCACGTGAAGAGATTATCCGAAAGGTACGTACCACCTCCCCGGAAGATGACAAAGCCCCCCTGGCTGATATCATTGATTACCTTCTTCTCGCAGCCCTGCACGATGCTGAAGGATACAGCCTCATAGTAATGGGACAGACTGATACACTTGGATGTTTCTGCTCCTTGAATTCGCTTTTAAGGGATACTATCAGTTCGATAAGTGAAGAATACGACTGGATTATTATTGATGCCGAAGCAGGATTTGAGCAGGTAAACCGACAGGTTATGAACACCGTACAATTCCCCATCATCGTCAGCGATAATACCATGCGTGGTGTTAAAACCGCCTCAATGATCATGGAGGTCATAGATCGCATCCCGTCAATGACTCCCCTGCGTACCGGTCTCATTTTCAACAGGGTAGAAAAGGCAGAACCGCAACTTGTACGCAACATCAAATCAGCCGGAATCAATTATTATGGGCATGTACCTGCTGATAGTGATATATCAAGAATTGACCTGGATGGCACCTCAATTCTTGATATATCCTGCAATTCTGTATCCATGCAAAACATGGAACGTATTCTCTCCGAATGTGAAATTCTTCAAAAAACTTGAGATTACACTCCCTGAAGTTTTGTTTCAGCCACTTCACGCCGTACACGACATCACCCTGCTTACCCTGTAGAATGCACTCACATATTATACGTGAGGAGTAATCAGATGAGAGACGTATATATAATTGGAGCTCACACGGTAAAGTTCGGGAAGCACCTTGACAAGTCAATATCCGACCTGTGCAGGATGACAGTTTTCCCCTGCCTTAAAGATGCCGGCCTGGAAAAAGATGACATACAGGCTATCTGGTTCGCCAATTCCGCATGGGGAGAATACCGACGCCAGGTGTGCATAAGAAGCCAGGTTGCGTTACGACCTCTTGGTATTGACACGATTCCCATGACCAACGTGGAGAATGCATGTGCGGGTGGATCCACTGCCCTCCATCACGCCTGGCTTGGTGTAGCCAGCGGTCTGTACGACATCACCATGGCACTTGGCGCAGAGAAAATATA
>JAGYNX010000005.1 GCA_018399855.1 Spirochaetota bacterium | reverse complement strand
CCTCCGGCCATATCTACTTCACCCTGAAAGATGAGAAGGCGGTGATCAGCGCCGTGTTCTTCAAGAACGTGAACAAGAACCTCACCTTCCGCATGAAGGAGGGGATGACCATACTTGCCTTCGGCGGGGTGAGTCTTTTCGAGCGGCGGGGAAGTTACCAGTTCATGGTATACAAGGTTCGCCAGGAGGGCATGGGCGAGCTGTTGCAGAAAATTGAAGAGTTGCGAAAGAAACTCTACGACGAAGGACTTTTTGACCCCGCGCGGAAAAAACAACTTCCCCGGCTCCCCCGCAAAATTGGGGTACTTACCTCTCCAACAGGGGCGGCAGTACGGGATATCATCAAGGTAGCCATGCGGCGTTTTCCAAACATCGAGATACTGCTTGCCCCGGCAAAGGTGCAGGGAGAGGGGTCAGTTGAATCAATTGTGCTGGGTATTGAAGAATTAAACAGGCCCCAGTGGGGGGTAGACGTCATCATCGCGGGACGGGGTGGAGGATCATTTGAAGACCTCATGGCCTTCAACGAAGAACCGGTGGTACGGGCATTTGCCAGTTCCCGTCTTCCCATCATCTCGGCGGTAGGGCATCAGATCGATCATCCACTCTCTGATGAGGCCGCCGATGTTGCCGCGGCCACCCCGTCACAGGCAGCCGAGCTGGCACTGCCGGTAAAGCAGGAACTGCACGACACCATACAGCACTACCTGCGCAGGGCCTACCAGCACCTTCTTTCGGGCATGCGGGATTACCGTACAAGGCTTACCGGTGTACAGGAGCGCCGGGTATTCAAGAATCCCATGGAACTGTTGCAATATCGTCAGATGACACTCACCGACATCGAGAACCAGATAACCGGCGCCATGCAGCGACAGGTTAACCTGCAGCGACACAGGCTTTACCAGGTGCCCGATCTTTCTTTCGTTATGCAGAACCTGCTGCAGAAAATCAATCACCGGTATCAGCGTACCCATGACCGGATTATAAATCTTTCCCCGGTGGGCATTCTGAAACGGGGATATTCTATCACAACAGACAGCCGGGGAAACATCATTTCATCAATTGCGTCTGTTGGCACAGGAGAAAAAGTTGATGTCACCCTGTATAACGGGGCCCTCAACTGCCTGGTTGAAAACATCACAAGTGAGGTCGAAATTGGAAAAAAAGGAAAAGAAGCAGGCGAAGATAACCTTTGAAGAGGCCCTTGCCGAACTGGAGGTCATCGCTTCCCAGCTGGAAGAAGGCACACTGGGGCTGGATGATTCCATAACCAGGTTCGAGAAGGGTATCACCCTTGCCCGGTTCTGCCATGAAAAGCTGGAAGAAGCTGAGCGCAAGATCGAAATTCTTCAGAAGGGAGAAAGCAGTAAAATTAAGAAAAAAGAAGTACGGGTAAAAGAAGATACCGGCGAGATAGAAGACGATGAAGACGTACAGGGATCACTGCTGTAATCACAAGTATATTTTGAAACCAGGGGAAATCATCATGAAGATACTGCCATCTGTTGCCATATTTGTTATTATATCAGTACTGTCTATAACAGGATGTAAATCAGAAAAGCCGCTTCAATTCTGCGAAGGGGTCACCAGCGACGGGAAACCTGCACATTGCGGCAGTATTTTTACTACAGGCGATCTTACCGGTGTTCTCACACTCAAAGAAGCACCCGGCGTAGAAACCGTCACCATCGACATACTGGAAAAAAATGATTTCAGCAGCCAGCCGTATAACAACTATACCCATAAGATTGATCCGGATACTACACAAATAACATTCCCCATATCCCTTTACCGGGAGGGCACCTTCACTGTAGAAATACTGCAGGGAAAATCAAGACTGGCAAAGGGTGAACTGAAAATTGTTGATACCTATTAAAAATTGCCTCACCCCTGCTCAGTGCCCTGTTCTTCCTTCTTTTTCTTCTCTTCGTTGTATTCAATTATCACGTTGATTATCAGCATGGTGGCACCAATCACTATCACCGAATCGGCAACATTGAAGGCGGGCCACCTGAATACTGAATCACTGCCGATGTAGATGAAATCCACAACCCCGGGCTTACCTGAAACCCGGTCCAGTATATTGCCTATGGCCCCTGAAAAAACCAGCGACATGGCAACCGTAAAAAGCCATGATTTTCCTGGTTCCAGTATGTAAAATCCAACAAGCAGGATAAACACCATGATTGAAACGATAAGAAAGAAAGTCTGATGCCCCCTGAGAATGCCGAACACACCACCATCATTATACAGCAGTGTCAACTGCACAAAGCTTCCCATCACGTCAATGCGCTCACCCCTGGCGATATTGGTCTCCACCAGGTATTTGGTAAGAATATCAAGAGCAAGGGTCACCACGAAAATGGCTACCGCCACCAAATGTTTTCTATTCTGCAGCTTCATAGCTTTACATTAATTCCTTTTTTACTTTTTTATGAAGTCTTTTTAACATACTCTGTGTCTCTGTGGTAATCTTTGCCGTTATCCATTAATCTGGTGAATGATCTCAGTACACCGGGGACACAGTTCCGGGTGTTCCTTGTCTGTACCAAGCTGGTATGAGTAATTCCAGCATCGCACACATTTTTCTCCCTTTGACCGGTCTACTTTTATAGAGGCACTTTCATAGTCTTCCATCTCATCCTGTTTCTCATCGGTAAGTATCACCATGGCCACCTGGAAAAACCTGATCCTGTCCTCACCCATTTCGTAAAGAAGATCCCTTGCAGACTGGCTTTTCACGTAAAGGGTAACCTCGGCTTCAAGTGAGGTTCCTATGATCTTCTCTTTACGTTTCAACTCCAGGGCTTTCAGCAGGTCCTTCTTGATCTCAACCAGCTTTTCCATTTTTTCTGCCACTTCCGGATTGTTGAATTCTTTATCCAGAAGATAATAATTCTGCATGTGAATTGAATCTTCATTACCCATGAACTTCCATACCTCTTCCGAGGTGAAGGCAAGAACCGGCGCGATCAACCGAACTATTGTATGCAGTATCTGGTACAACACTGTCTGGTTGGATCTGCGGTTATGGGCATCCAGCTTCTCGATGTAAAGAATATCCTTGGACATATCAAAATACACTGAAGAAAGATCGACGGCACAAAAATTCAGAATCCTCCGGTATACCATGTGAAACTCAAATTTTTCGTAATGCCCGGTAACCTGTTCTGAAAGAATCCACAACTTGTAGAGCATCCACTTGTCTATATCACTCAGTTCCTCGTAGGGAACCAGGTCTTTTTCGGCAAAGCCCGAGATATTGCCCAGTATAAACTTGAAAGTATTTCTGATCTTTCTGTATGAATCGGCTATCTGCTGAATCATGTCATACCCGATACGCAGGTCGTTACGGTAGTCTTCCGATGCAACCCACAGGCGTATGATGTCAGCCCCGTATTTCTTGATAAGCTCTTCCGGTGGAATAACGTTGCCCATCGACTTGCTCATGGCTTTCCCCTGCTCGTCCAGTATAAAGCCGTGGGTAAGCACCGTCATATATGGCGCACGTTGTCGAAGGGCAAGTGCTGGCCAGAGAGATGACTGAAACCACCCCCTGTGCTGATCGCTACCTTCCAGGTACAGGTCAGCCGGCCACCTGTGCTGATCCCAGCTGTCAAGTACCGCGAAGTGAGACACCCCTGAATCGAACCATACATCCAGTATGTCAAATTCCTTCTCGAACTGATCGCTGCCGCATTCGCATGTAAAGTCTTCGGGTATAAGATCTTTTATGTCATCCGTGTACCAGGCATCTATGCTCTTTTCCCTTGAAAGTTTTGCAAAGTGGAAAATGCTTCGCTGGTCCATCATGTTCTTTTTGCATTTTTTACAATGGAAGGACGGGATGGGCACACCCCATGACCGCTGCCGCGAAAGGCACCAGTCTGGACGTGACTCAACCATGCTCCTGAACCGCATTTCCCCCCACTTGGGTATCCACATGGTCTTATCAGTAGCTTCCATTGCGAGGGCACGCAAATCATTGTGATCAATGAGAAAAAACCATTGTTCCGTTGCCCTGAAAATCAGCGGCTTTTTACAGCGCCAGCAATGGGGGTATGAATGCTCGATTTCCTGTGTGAATATAAGCACACCGGCCTCTTCCAGCATCTTCACAATTCCCGGATTGGCATCAAAAACGTTCACCCCTTGCATTTCCGAAAACTCTTCGGTAAATTTACCCTCATCATCAACGGGACAATAGGTATCAAGACCGTACTTCTGCCCAACCACGTAATCTTCAAGACCGTGCCCGGGGGCTATATGAACCACACCGGTACCCTGTTCAAGGGTAACAAAATCGGCAAATATGACTTTCGATTCACGATCAATGAAGGGATGTTGTACTATCAATTTTTCGATCTGTTCATTGGTAATGTCGGTCACCTTCTCAAGAGGTTTGCCGGTAATCTCACTCATCATTTCCGCAAGTCCCTCCGCCAGGATGAGAAAATCATTCTCACTCCTGTACACGGCGTAGGGAAAATCCGGGTGAAAAGCCACCGCCAGGTTTGCCGGCAACGTCCAGGGGGTAGTGGTCCAGACCGCAACATGCACGTTACTGCTGTTAACCCCTTCAATATCAACAGAGCCGGGATCAACCGCGAACTTCACGTAAATGGATGGAGACTTGTGATCATCGTACTCCACCTCCGCTTCGGCAAGTGCGGTCACGCAGTTGGGGCACCAGTATATTGGTTTTTTTCCCCTGTAAATAAATCCCGCCTCAAACAGCGCACCGAAGACTTCAACGATGGTAGCCTCGTAATGGCTTGACATGGTAAGATAGGGATTATCGAAATCACCAAATACACCCAGGCGCTTGAATTCTTCCATCTGGATGTAAACAAACTTTTCGGCGTATTCCCTGCACTTTTTTCTTATATCAACCCGCGGCATTTCCCTTGCCTTCTCACCGATTGTACGGGTTACCTGCAGCTCGATGGGAAGCCCGTGACAGTCCCAGCCGGGAACATAGGGAGCCCGGTAGCCGGTCATTGTCTTATGCTTTATGATAATATCCTTCAACAGCTTGTTGAGGGCATGTCCCATGTGAATATTGCCGTTTGCGTACGGCGGGCCGTCATGCAGTATATATTCTTTCGCGTCCTTGCGCATTTCCAGAATCTTATCGTAAATCCTCTCCTTTTCCCACTGTGCCACCATGTCAGGTTCCCGCTTGGGAAGGTTGGCCCTCATTGGAAAGTCAGAAGATGGAAGATTTACAGTCTTAGAGTAATCCATCACGTCCTCGCATCATTTTAATTATTTCGTGTAATTGTTCATACGTCTGTGTACCGAATGAACCCTTAGAGACACTATGTCCCCCTGCTTTTGTCAATATATTTTTCCATAATAAAAAAACACCTTGCAGCTGAAAAGCATTTCTTTTTTTATTGTCAATACAGCATAAGTATTCTAAATATGTATATAATTGTATCATATACTTCGAAGATTTACCACAGAGACGCAGAGGTACAGAGGGAGATTTCAAAATGATTACCGCAAAGTCGCGAAGAGCGCGAAGGGCGCAAAGAAAAGAATAAGATATTTATTTTTCTAAATATTATCCCTTTGCCTTTCTTTGCGTACTTAGCGACTTAGCGGTAACCCTTTACACTATTTTCTCTGTACCTTTGTGCCTCTGTGGTTGCCATAACGAAAAGTTTTATTAAAGGATAATGCAATGATTGAACTGGATTTCGAGAAACAGGACGGGATGATACCCGCAATCGCGCAGGACTACAAGACCGGCGAGGTGCTGATGATGGCCTACATGAACAGGGAGGCCTGGGAGAAAACACTTGAAACAGGGATTGCCCATTACTGGAGCAGGTCTCGAAACAAGCTGTGGAAAAAGGGTGAGTCTTCGGGCAACCTGCAGGAGGTCAAGGAGATCCGTGTTGACTGCGACGATGATACTGTTGTCATCAAGGTGAACCAGATAGGGAACGCGGCCTGCCACCTGGGATATCGCAGTTGTTTTTTCAGGGTTGTACAGGGCAATACACTGAAGGTTGACGGTGAAAGGGTTTTTGATCCCGATGAAGTATACGGAGGTTCAAAATGAGTGAACCACTGATTAAGCTTGGCATCCCCAAAGGAAGCCTTGAAAAGTCCACCATTGAGCTTTTCAGAAAGGCCGGCTGGAAGATTACCGTTTCATCAAGAAATTATTTCCCAGCCATCGATGATGTTGATATTTCATGCTCCCTTGTTCGTGCCCAGGAAATGGCCAGGTACGTTGAAAGCGGGGTACTGGATATCGGGCTCACCGGCCTTGACTGGATACTTGACAATAATGCCGACGTGGAAATGATCACCGACCTGGTATACTCGAAGGTGAGCACCCGTAAAGCACGATGGGTTCTTGCTGTTCCTGATAATTCATCCATCAAAACCCTTGAAGACTGCGCGGGCAAGACCATTTCAACCGAACTTGTAAACTTCACCCGCAAATTTTTCGAGGAGCGGAACATCCCCGTTAATGTTGAATTTTCATGGGGAGCCACCGAAGCCAAGGTGGTTGAAGGGCTTGTTGATGCCATCGTTGAAGTAACCGAGACCGGTTCAACCATTCGTGCACACAGCCTGCAGATCATTCACACCCTTCTGGAATCCAATACCAAGCTTATTGCCCACAAGCCCAGCATGGGTGATAAAAAGAAACATGAGAAAATAAACCAGATAGCACTTCTCTTAAACGGCGCCCTGAAAGCCGGCAAGCTGGTGGGCATAAAAATGAACGTGCCCTCAGAACAACTTGATTCTATAGTCGAATTACTTCCCAGCTTGACAGCCCCAACTGTATCCAAGCTGTATAACACGGAATGGTTCTCCGTCGAGAGCATCATCAACGAGGCCACCGTACGGGAATTGATACCTGAACTTATTCACAGGGGGGCAGACGGTATCATAGAATACCCGCTGAACAAAATAGTATCGCAGGATGAGTCCTTCCTGTAACTTACCCACAGGGGGATACCCACCATTATGCTACTGGATGATGCCCGGCGCTATATACATGAAATTGCTCACAAATTCCCTGAACCTGAATTCTACCAGGTATACAGGAAAGAAACAGCAAGGGCCTACCAAATTGACCGGTCATCACCCCTTGTTGGGGCATCCAGTAAAATGATGGAAGCCCGAGGTGATCCCCTCGGGCATGGATTTGATCATGCCCGCAAGGTGGCAATTGACGCGGCTGCCATCGTGTACGCCGAGATGGGCATCAGCCACAGTGCTGATTGCCTTGCAGCAGATGCACTGCTTGCGGGATATCTTCATGACATAAAACGTGATCAGAAGGCACACCCGCAGAAAGCTGCCGAGTTCTTTGAACATCATTTCAAGGATCAAATGGATCCTGAACAGATTGAGATGATAAGTTTTGCCATAAGAAACCACGAGGCCTTTGTAGAACCTGTCCCCACAGCCGACCCCCTTAAAAAGCTTCTCTCCGATGCCCTTTATGATGCCGACAAGTTTAGGTGGGGCCCTGATAACTTTCTATATACCATATGGGACATGGCCGCCAGCATGAACCTTACCCCGCGCCAGATCATTGATGGTTACGATCATGGTATCAGAGGTATTCAACGTATTCGTAACACATTCAGAACAAAGACTGGTCAGAAGTTTGGTCCAGGTTTTATCGACATCGGGCTTATGATGGGTGAAGAGCTTATCAACTTCCTGCAAGAGGGTATTGACACCTGACCCCCCTTCTAATTATTCTTGACGCAGGCCTCTTTCTGCGCTTAAATTCATGTAATCGATATTTTACAGGATGTAAAGGATTACTGGAATATAATTAGTACTAATGTATACCATAACACAATGAGCTATAATACTCACAATACCGAAGCATCAAACGCCAATCCTGCAGTGAAACAGGACAGAATTCTCATTGTTGATGATGAGGAATCCATTCGCAGCATACTATCCCGTTACCTGGATATGAAGGGATACCATGTTACAACCGCAAGTGACGGCATGTCAGCTATCGACCAGCTAAAAGAAGAACCATACGATCTTGTACTCACCGACCTGAAGATGCCTAACCTTGACGGACGTGAGCTTTTAAAATTAATGTCCGACCAGTTCCCTGATATCCCCAAGATCGTTCTCAGCGGATATGGAACCAACGAGGACATACTGCTGGCACTGAAAACCGGTGCGTATGATTTTTTGAACAAGCCCATTATCGACTTCAAAATACTTGATCACGCTATTGAACGTGCCCTTGACCGAAAGCACCTTGCAGAACAACGCGACCACTATATTGAACAGCTCACCCAGATCAACGATGTTATATCACTGTTGAACAGGGGACGCGATACCGAGAAGGTATTCAAAACACTATCAATGCTGTTAAGAAAGATAATACCTTTTAACCGGATATCCCTGGCGCTTATAGACCAGGAAACAGGCGAGGTGGTGACCAAGCTGGTTGATTCTGACAGGGATATAATGATCCCTGCGGGTGCAAAATTCCCGCTTAAAGATTCATCCCTGAACGAGGCTGCCATCAGCAGAAAGGTATTGATCATATCCGACTTGAAGAAATACGGGAAGGAACATCCCCAGTCTGAAAAGTCTGAACTCCTGGTAAAAGAAGGCATGAATTCTTCAATGGTTCTACCGCTTATCGTTAACAACAACACCCGTGGATTTCTTTTGTTTGGTTCTGAGCAGCCCGGGGCCTTTTCTGATGAACATACTACTTTTATTGAGTCCATCAGCGCCCCTATTGCTTTCAGCATCCAGCGTTCTGAACTGATGAACGAACTCGAGATGTACACAAAAAAACTGGAAAACCTGGTAAAGATACGCACACACGAAGTCTTAAAGACCCAGAAGACCACAATTTTCGCACTTTCAAGCCTTGCCGAGCTTCGCGACCCGGACACCGGAGAGCATCTTGAAAGAATGAGGAACTACTGTATATTAGTTGCCCAGATTGCGAAATACTCGGGGAAGAATGTAGAAATCAATAACCAGTACCTGCGTGACCTGTACGATTCGTCAATTCTTCATGATATAGGGAAAGTTGGCATCCCTGATGACATCCTGCTGAAACCCGGGCCTTTGTCCCCCGAAGAATTCGAAATAATCAAGACGCATGCAACCATTGGGCACCAGTCCCTGCACAAGGCCGCTTCACGTGAACTGGGTGATGACTCATTTTTAAAAATGGCCATGGATGTAACCCTCTATCACCATGAAAGGTGGGACGGGGGAGGGTACCCTGAGGGACTTAAGGGTGAGGAAATTCCACTTTCAGCACGTATCGTTGCCATTTCCGATGTGTACGACGCCCTCACCTCACGCCGGCCATACAAGGAAGCATTCTCACATGAAAAATCAATGGAAATAATGGTAAACGAATCGTACCGTTTTGATCCAGACCTGTTCAAGATTTTTCTTGATAACCACGAGGAATTCAACAATATACGTAAAGAATTTAAATAACATACAATCACAATACTCAATTTTCCCGGAAGGTAGTACATATGCGCCAGCAAACACCACAGTTCAGAATAGGTGGACCTATAACACCGATGGTAAAAAAACTGCTTATCATCAATGGTGCTGTATTTGTTCTGCAGTTTCTCAGCAACCAGTTCATTCCCGGTGGTCTTGAATACTGGTTCGGCCTTCACCACGAGGGACTGCTTCACCAGTTTAAGATATGGCAGATTTTCACCTATATGTTTCTGCATGGTAATTTCTTTCACATTCTGTTTAACATGATCGCATTGTGGATGTTCGCTGGCGACCTGGAGATGCAATGGGGAAGCAAGTACTTCATCAGGTATTATCTTTATTCCGGCATGGGAGCCGGTATCTTTATCGCCATAATGAACCAGGTTGTCTACTCTCAGTACAATGCCAACCCGGTAACCATAGGTGCGTCAGGGGCCATTTTCGCCCTTCTTTTGGCATACGGCATGACCTGGCCGAACAGGGAAGTACTCCTGTATTTTATTTTCCCGGTAAAGATGAAATACCTGGTTATCGTGTTCGGCCTGGTAGCGTTTTTCGGAACCCTTTCAAGTGCGGGCGGTACTGCCGGCAACATCAGTCATATCGGCCATCTTGGCGGTATCAT
The DNA here is from genome assembly GCA_018399855.1 of Spirochaetota bacterium. Classification (GTDB taxonomy): domain Bacteria; phylum Spirochaetota; class UBA4802; order UBA4802; family UB4802; genus M55B154. The sequence continues at coordinate 11,950 of JAGYNX010000005.1, read as the reverse complement.
CTCAGGACTTGCCCTGATTTATTTTAAAACAAATGCGCCCGCGTCAATTCGGAAAAGCAGGCCTACCCAACGAAAATCAGGAAATGTTATTTCTCAACAACTGCGTAAGTATAAATTGAGAAAAAAACAAAACGAGATCGAAAGACGTATAAAGGCAAAGAATATAATCGACGAACTGCTGGAAAAGATAGCCAGAAACGGAATGAGTTCCCTCACCAGAGAAGAGCGTGAAAGACTGGAATGGGCAAGAAAGCACTATTATCCGGATTCAAATGATACCGTTCATTAAAATTCCGGTAACATGATAATTAATTGACAGACCCCGACCGGTAGGATACAAGGTGATCAATCTTAGCCTGTAATCTTCAAGGGGAAAAACATGTTCTGGGATAAAGATATTGAAACCATTGACCGGCCATCGCTTGAGAAACTTCAGTTTGAGAAATTACAGAAAGCCCTTTCTGCCGCAGCATCAACGTCCTTTTACCAAAAGGTGTTCGAAGAGCATAGCGTAAACATTAATAACATCAAAACGCTTGAACATCTGAAAGATCTGCCCTTTACCACCAAGCAAGACCTTCGTGTCAGCTATCCCGATGGCATGGTTCCTGTCTCTCGCAGCCAGATAGTCAGGATGCATGCGTCATCGGGCACAACCGGCAAGTCAACTGTCATTTTTTACACGCAGAAAGACATTGACGACTGGGCCAACCTTGTTGCCAGGTGCATGGTAGCCACGGGCACCAACAGGGACGACGTATTCCAGAACATGATGGGATACGGCCTTTTCACAGGGGGACTTGGTCTGCATTACGGTGCAGAGCGCCTTGGATGCATGGTCATACCTGCGTCATCCGGCAACACCCTGAAACAGATACAATTAATGCAGGATTTTGAAACCACCGTTATACACATAACTCCCAGCTACGCGTTACATCTTGTTGAGGTTATCAACGAACAGGGAATTGATCCACACCAGATGCTGGTCAGCAAAGCCTATCTTGGCGCCGAACCCTATTCCGAGGCAACCCGGTTGAAAATTGAGAACCAGTTCGGTATCGACGCCTACAACTCCTACGGCATGTCCGAGATGAACGGGCCCGGTGTTGCATTTGAATGCACGTATAAAAACGGAATGCATCTATGGGAGGACTTTTATATCATCGAGATCATAGATCCCGATACCGGGGAGGTTCTTGCTCCAGGTGAAGAGGGTGAGCTTGTTCTTACCCACCTGAACAGGGAAGCAATGCCAATCATTCGCTATCGCACACGAGACCTCACCAGGATTATTCCCGACCAGTGTGAATGCGGACGTACCCATTATCGCATTGACCGCATCAAGGGACGCACAGATGATATGCTCATTGTCAGCGGTGTGAACGTGTTCCCCTCACAGATAGAAACCGTGCTCATGAGTTTTCCCGAAGTTGGCAACAATTACCAGATAGTACTTGAGAGAGAAGACAATCTTGATCGCATGCATGTGAAGGTTGAACTGTATTCAAAGATGTTTCATGGAGAGATAAAGGAACTTGAACAACTCAAGGCAAGGCTTCGCGAGTCGCTTCGGGCACTGATAACCATTAATCCCCGAATCGAACTCATGGAACCGGGTTCTCTGCCACCCAGCATGGGAAAAGCCAAACGGGTTTTCGATAACAGATCAATTTAAACAAGGAGGCGCACATGCCTTACCAGGTATCTGTATTCGCTGAAAATAAACCGGGAAAGATAGAACGAATCACCAGCGTTCTTAATGAAAATGAGATCAATATCAGGGCCATTACCATTGCCGATTCAGGTGATTACGGCATTATCAAACTGCTACTTGACAGGCCGGAAGAAGGATGTGATCTATTAAAAGAAAAGGGTATTGCGGCCACGTTAAAAGAAATCGTTGCGGTAAAGATTGAAGACAAACCGGGTGGTTTATACCACATCGCTTCTCTTCTGCGAGAAAACAACATTAACGTTGATGACGCGTACGGCTTCATGGTAAAAAGCCACGAAGAATCAGTCTTCGTCTTCCAGGTAGACAATATACAGGGTGCTGAAAAAATTCTGAAGGACGCCGGCTTTACCACCCTCCGCGATAAAGAACTATATCTTCTATAATCATATCCCTGGGGGTAGTTATGAAAAGAGATGAAGCACTTGCCCTGCTCAAACAATATGTAAAAAACGAAAACATGATAAAACACTGCCTGGCTTCCGAGGCGGTTATGCGGGCCCTGGCCAGGGAACTCAGTCAGGACGAAGAGAAATGGGGCATAGCCGGTCTTTTACACGATCTTGACGTAGAGATCACCGATGCTGACCTTTCAGTTCATACCCTTGAAACAGAAAAAATACTTCGCCAGCATGAACTTGACGAAGACATCATTGAGGCTGTCAAACTTCATAACCTTGAAGCTCATCCAGGCTCTGAAAGAACAGATCCTTTTCATATCGCCCTGGCTGCTGGTGAAACCGTAACCGGTCTTATTATCGCCACCACCCTGGTGTACCCGGATAAAAAGCTCAGCAGTGTCAAACCAAAATCCGTTGTTAAACGCATGAAGGAAAAAGCCTTTGCACGCTCAGTAAATCGTGATACAATCCTAGAATGTGAAAAACTTGGAATGGACATTAACCAGTTTGTTGATGTATCATTACATGCAATGCGGGACATATCAGACGAACTGGGACTTTAATTTATTACGTGCAGGAGACTTAGATGAACAACTGTAAAGCTGTTATCATTTTCATCATGATTATTGTTTTTTCACTTGCTGCCTGTTCAAGCAAGCCAACCATCGGTTCATCCCCCAGGGAATCACTGGTGAAAAAATACTTTCAGGATGACAACACCTATATAATAATTGCACGGGGATACCCGAAACCCGGGCTGCCTGAAATACAGGCAATAAATACCGCACAGGAAGCGGCCCTTACGAATGCCCAGGTAATAGCACGCCAGTCATTTGACGATTCAGTTGATGTAATAAAGTCAGGGCGTGTGAAGCAATACGAAAACCGTGGGAACCATGTGGTGGTTACCTATGTAATTACCTGGAAGAATCTCAAAAATCACATAACACAATAATACACCATGGGTTACTTCTCAATTTTCATGTTATAGGTAACAGCCACGCCGGTGTTATATGCACCGAATGCTCTTTTATCAGATGTATCAGGGGACTTACTATTATACGAGGAATTGGCATTATCAATTGTCATATACCATCTGATGCCCCATCGATCATCAAGCAGGTAATCAATTGATGTATACCAGAACTGTGGAAATATACCTGACTTGTTTTCCAGTGACATTTCTTTCAAGGATCCTGATTTATCAGTAGCATTCCAGGGATACATAGCCGTCCCGCTTATGAGGTACCCTGCATTCAGATTTATAACCATGTGTGAATAATAACGTATCCGCACCCCTGCAGAGAGAGAATTGAAGGTCGCTTCCCCCCCACTTTCCTGGTCGCTTATGTGAAGCCAGCGGTACATGAGATTAATACCCATATACCTGGACAGGTTTTTACCTCCCATCAGGGTTACCGTATCTGAATCCTGCTCTCCTGAAAGCGAGGTTCTTCCCCATAGTTCCAGGTTAACCTCATCCCCATTGTAGAAAAAACCAATGGGAATCCCCGGTACAAATTTATTAGATGAATCCTTCTCTGCATCATAACCGGGATCATTATCGTCCTTCCACATGTTAATTCCAAGATTCAAACCAAGCCATACTCCCCACCGAGTGGCAGACACCTGTTTCTCATCACGTATTAATGCAACCTGCTCAGGGTCTATCTCAGCAAGAGAATCTGCCATCACCCCCATTTTCTCACCTGCATCATCAAGGGAAGTGACCCGTATTTCAGCAGTTTTCAATACCTGCCCCGAATGCAGGTTAACAATCCTTGCGTTCACTATCATCTGTGTACTGATACTTATCACACTACCTGTGACTACCAGGTCAAGTCCGATTGAGCCGGCCTTTTCCATGTCATATTCACTGCCTGCTTCACCCAGTATCCCCGGGGCATCACTCTTAGAAGAACTTCTTTTCAATATTTTTTCATATACTGCAAAGTCTTCTTTGCCCATGAATCTGGATGATAGCAATTCCGGTATAATGATACCGGCATCTTCAATAACTGGTTTATTTACAACCCTGAACTCGGAAAACCCCACCTTCATGCGAACCTTTTTTGCGGTATCTGCGTATCCCTGAACACACATGAGCAGTGTCAGCAATATACCTGCATTAATATATACCATGTTCATGAAAGTGCTGTTTCGTCTCATAATGGTTCCCCTGTCCCTTAAAATCATATTACGATAGTATGACTATTATGTAGATGTCAATACATACATAAAAAAAAGCGGTTCACATTCAGTGCACCGCTTTCAGTATTTTTTATTTCAAACAATTACTATTCAATTCTTTTGGCGGTAAATACTATTCTGTTTGGGAAAGTTTCCTTGATATCGATATCAAATCCCAGACCTTTGGCCTTGGCGTTCAATTCATCCGCCAGGTCAGTTGTTTTTCCTGCGAATTCCACTTCGATCCTGGAAAACTTGCCAGACTGTCCACGACTGTATACTTCCTGGATTCCACGAATTCTATGCTTAATCTGATTTCTAAACTTGGTAAGATCTTCATAATTTAATCCTGAAATAGTAAGCATTATCATTCGCTGGGTTGCAGCAAGCAGAAATTTTTTCGTTATCTGGTTCATGAAAGAACCTGATTCGAAATTTCCCGTTTCTTCGCTCACTGATCCTAGAATTTTTTTCAATGCCCGCTGAATTGCAATTTTAGAAGCCGTAGTTCCATCGATATGCACTGCTGGCATGTTAGTGCTGGTGCTTGCAAGTATACGTCCCGTATATACATCAATAGCCTTCAAGTTGAGTATGGCTTGTTTTGATTTCATGTTCTTACTGTATTGCTGAAGAGCGGCAGACTGATCCATAGTTTTCACCTGCCCCACGATAAGACACTCGGCACCAACGTCATCAAGAAGAAGATCCTGAACTGAACCGCTTACCTGGCCATTAATTGCCTTTTTCATCTTGCTTCTCTCACGTTTCAACAGCTGCTGTGTCATGGCAGCATCCACGAATTCGAAACCCGCATTGCTCATTATTTCCATCATGGACAGCTCAGTAACCGTAAAACCTGGACTGTTCCTTTTGCCTTCGAATGTCTCGTTTATCAACACCATGAATTTAGGCCGGCCATAATTACGAATTGTAGCCTCAATAGTTTCATTCACAGCCTGCGGATACACTTCACCATATATCCTGACCATGAATGCCCCATTCTGGGCACCCTCTTTCACTACCTTCCAGTTCCGAACCATACCCGTTGAGCGGGCTTCAACAATTGACTCCACAAGTGCGAAATCCTGAACCACTGAACGCCCCTTTATAGTGGTTCCCAGTTTCATCTTTACCAGTTTATTCATGGCATCATCAATTGCCCTGTCCCTTGCAAGAGAGATATCGTTATCGTATACTGTACCATAGCCGGTAGCTTCGCCACACATGGTACAACCTTCAGAAGACGATTTTTTTGACTTTTTTGTTCCTCCGCATGATACCAGTGCCACACTAACAAGAAGCACCGTTGCCGCCATAAATACTCGCTGTTTCATAGCAAACGCTCCTTACATACATAAATTCACTATTCTCAATTATTATCCAAAAGCGAACATCGTTGGATATGAAGATCAGTATTTTTTCATAATACCTATTACATGGTGTTAGTCAATCCATTTTTCATTAATCCAAAAGATCACTCACAGGGTAATATTAAGGTAACAACACAATATTTTTATTGCAGTCTGACAACACCTTCTATAAGGTACATTACATGAGTGGAAATGTTGTGTAAATAAATTATAGTCATGGGAATGGTAATGGAAAAAGATCTTGTTCAATCTTTGAAACTTGAAATAAGTAAGAAATTTCGTCTTTCACCATATGAACGACTGGCATTTCATTCTATCCTTTCAATACGGAAAACCGAAAGTTCACTTGAAATACTCACTGCTGACCTGGACAAAACTCCCATTGTAAGAAAAAGTGCCATCAAAACACTGTCCGGTTACGATGCCGAAAAGGTATATTCAATCATGCATCGTTATTTACAAAAAGATCTTACTGCTGATGAACTTATTATCATTATCGATTTTCTTGCTGCAAACGGGACAGAACAGGATGTTCCCATACTGAAAGAATATATAATCAACGGTATGCAAAACCCTGCACTTTCTTCAGCAATTCCACATGTTTTCGAAGCCATACGGCAGATCAACCATCCCGATAGTGACATCAGATCTTTTCTCCTTGAGATTATAAATGATAAAAATATTGACTCATACATAAAATATTATGCCATACGTGCATGTACCATATTCAAGGATATAAATATTTTCGAAAGCCTTTTACGCAGTGAAGATGAGCAGATAGAATCATCCTGCTTTCATGCACTGGCACTTCTTTCTAAAGAACTTCGGAATATAAGCGAACATCAAAGAATCGAGAATGAAAAGGAATATGGATACCAGCCTTCATCTTCTGACTCTGAAGATAGTACCATTGTTGATATACGTGTGTTACTGGGGAAATATTCATCCCGTTTTCAACACTATGAAACAGCTACCAGGATATCATTCATAGAAGCCATGATCGAATCAAACCACAGGGAAACCCACATCTACGTGATGAACGCACTCACATCGGGAAATGAAGATTTATTATTCGAGGTATTGCAGGTATTGCTTCGAACCATCGAGCGCATACGGGATCATGATAAACTCTTCAGGTCGTTAATAGCCTTAAATGTTGAAAATAACTATAATAATGAATTGATAGTAAATATCTTCGTAAACTTTTTCAGTAATCTCGGGGACAACAGGAATACGAATCTTCTTCGCGACAAGCTTTACAACTACATAGTTGTCACCCTCGAGACATATTTCGAGCAATACAGAAAAGAATTCATGATAACAGATGTCATTGAAAAGGATTACCCGGAAGACATTCAGATAGTTCGGAACTTCATCCAGGAGAAATTTAATGCCCAGGTTCACAATAAAATCCAGAATTACCTGTCAATAGACAATCGGGATACCGTTACAAACCTTTTTTCTTACATGGAAACAACCAGCCCTTTTATAAATGAAAATGAAACAGAATCTTTTTATGATCTTTTACAATTACTGTACGATAACGATCCCGAATCACGAAAGGCCATAAATAAAAAACTTGATGACATTAAGTTTGACAAGCGATACCTGCAATCAAAGATTTTACGTTTGTGCCAGATCATATCACAACTGAATATCATCGCAGCCGCAACCCCACTTGTGAAAATATTTAATTACGTGAAAAAATATTATGACAGAGAAATATTTCATGGTGTAGCCTCTACATTATCCCAGCTAAACTATTCGTATATGCTGGGAGAGCTCGAACTTCTTCTTGTTTCCGGAGATGAAAAAGATCAGCATAACGCCATACGGTACATTTCCCAGTTTTCAGACCAGCACTCACTCAACATTATTCTTGATTTCATAAATGAACCAGAAACCATCAGCGACGAAGTGCTGATAGCAACCCTGAATATCCTCATACGGCGTCAAATTGCGGGCAATGTATCAGCGCCGGAAATATTTAAGAAAATCATATCTTCTGTAGAAAACGAGGAAGCAATGCGTCTTGCAGTACTCTGCCTTGGAAAATGTGGTACCGAATCAGACATTGATTATCTAAACACTCTCTTTCACAGCACCGATAAAAAACGGCCCAAACAATCGGTTGTACTTGCCATCAGTTCAATACTACTGTCTGTACGCGAATATAACAAGCGCCAGGTGACCAGTTATCTCAGGGATTATCTCAAGGAATCCGATATCAGGGTGAGAATGTATGCATGCGCGCTGCTCATCAACATAGGAAACAAGGATGCATTCCAGACTCTCAGGGACATGATGGTAATTAAAAATAAGTTTATTCAACGGGAACTTCTTTTTATATTAAGAAATTCCATCAACCTTGAATTCGCATATTTTCTCATATCCCTCTTCTCAGATGATTATGCAATCTTTCATGATATCGTCTCACTATTTCCCAACCTGAGTGATGAACATCTCATTGACATCGAAACATTCATTTTGAATTTATATAAAAAATACGAAAACATTGGGCTGGAACACCGAAAAGAATCAGCTGCAACATCAACTGAGGAAACAGCATTTTTAAAATCGGTAAGTAAATTTGAGTCAACACTGGTTCATATTGATATTCAAAATTTTTCAGAATTACTGGAACGAACCAGTATAATTGAACTTACCTTCCTGCATACACGAATATCCGATTATATCATTACGAAACTGGAAAGTCACGAAGGAACCGTAAGCAGTATTATCGATGGTAATATCATCGCATATTTTAAGGATCCGGGAAAGGCAATTCAAGCTGTTTCAGAAGTACAATCTGCTCTTACTATATTCAGATCAATGGTACGATATGAACGCAGAATTAATGCGTATGTTCAGGTCGTTCATGCACCACTGAATGTGCTTAACGGGGAAATTGTTTCGTTTCCAGGGTATCATCTACATACTCCCATAACACAATTTCTCGGAACTGCTCTAATAATCGATAGCCGTGTACATGACGAAACAGTTGATGATTATTTTTCCCTTCCATATCCAGAGCAGAATATGAGACTTCCCCTTGCGCATTCATTGCACTTCATGTTGATTTCTCCAAGAAATCTATCACGGCGGGCAGAGCAATTTCTTAATCAAATCATCCTGACGGAAAATAAAGAACGCGAACGTCGTGAACAGATTGAAGACGAAATCAGGAAAAAGAAAATACAAATGCGCAACCCTCAAACAATAGAATACGCCGAGGCCCTCGATAATCTCAACATCATGCTTAAAAATGAACTGCAGTCAATTAATAATTATGTACAGAAAAGAACAACAGACAGGGAGATGATCGTTAATGTTGAAAAGATGCTGGATAAAGTACATCGTCATTTCATAACAGAGATAGCAAAAATAATAATGTAATGGAGAGAAACAATGTACCACCGTCTGATAATTATCACCGCCATACTTCTTTTACTACCCTGTACACTATTGGCGCAGGGTACAGCTACACAGGAAAAACCCGACACCGAGAAACCTGTGATGCAAGAACCCGAAACCAGGCAGCCCGGAATTTTATCCTTTGTACCAGGTGAAAAAAAAGCGCCCGATGAAAAGAAATGGTTCTTCGATTTAACAGGGATGTATAACAGAAAAAAGGGTAACACCGATACCCTCAATGAAAATATAAGTACAGAGTTGATATATGATAATAATGTGACCGCATTTGAACTGGGATTCAGTGGCTTTTACGGTGAATCAAGCGGTATAAGGAATGAAAAAAAGGGAAGGGGTGTAATAAAGCTTGATCATTATATATTCCCTCGAATAGAGCTGTTTATCTTTTCACAGTCAGAATATAACAAACCGGCACTCCTTACGTATCGAAACAACAGTGGCGGTGGTGCCAAGTTTGTCTTTTTCAAAAATTATTTCTGGAAAGTTGACCTCAGTGGCGCCCCGGTTTACCAGTACGAAGATTACGAAGACAGGAACCAAATTCATGAGTTACGATGGTCTATCCGCTTCAGAATTAAGATGACTCCATTTGAGTGGCTTAAGCTGAATGTTACCGCCTTTTATATACCTGAGTGGAATAATCATGAAAACTACAGAACTGATTTCATTAGTTCAATGACCGTATACGTGGCCAGACATGTATCTATAAAGGCTGGATATATCCATGGATACAACACCGATGCCCTGCCGGGGACAAAAAAAACAGACCAGACCATATACACTCAGGCCGGCATTCACCTGTAGGTATCACTCAGCTTCTTCAATATCAACGAATCTCCTGGTCAGGTTTTTTTTATGTGTAACCAAGTTGTATGAATGAGATATAAAAAACGGGTCATTTCTAAACTTCAGCAATGTCTTGTAATGATAATACGCGGTTTTATAATCCTGTAATTTGTACGCACATTCGGCATAATAATAATGATATGCCTTATTATACTCTTTTTCGATATCAACCTGTTTCAAAGTGACAATTGCCCTGAAATAATTATCCTTTTTATAATGAATTTTCGCAATACCCAGTAAGCCGTTTGAGTACTTCGGATCTACTGATAGGGCTGCGTTATAATAACTTTCTGCCAGCTTCAATTGATTTCGCTTAAAATACACATCACCTATTTTTATTAGTGCCTTCAATTCTTTGCGATTGATGGCAAATGCCTTCCTGAAATATTCCAGGGAAATACTGTCATCACCAGTTTCATCATATAATTCACCCAATAAAAGATATACCTTCGCATATTCCGGTACCAGCAATTGCGCTTTTTTCAAGTGAACCCTGGATTTGTCAAATTTTCGCAGCCGCAGATATGTTAATCCAATATTATAGTGATATGGATAAAACAATGGTGCATGGCCCAGAGCCTCCAAAAATACTTTTTCAGCCTTTTTGAATTCAGCATTTAATATCAATTCAGCTCCTTCATTATTTGCGGTGGCCACAGGAGAATTTCCGGTACAAAAAAGCACCTCCTGTTTTTCATAAATTGTTTCTGTAGCTTTTTCCGTTACCGGCTCTTCCCTGAGATGTTTCAATGGTGGTGAATCAGGATTCAAGTCCTGTCCGCACAATGGAAATAAAGGAACAAATACTACCTGAAACAATATACTACACAGAATTGAGAGAATATGAACCCCTATCACGCTCATTTTAATACAGGTGACATGCAACACGGGTGTCACCCTGTATTCTAAATTCCGGGTATTCACTGACACAAATATCCATACGATGGGGGCATCGTGGATGGAAATGACAACCCGTGGGAGGATTTTCCGGAGAGGGTATTTCCCCCCTGATAACTGAAAACCCGTGTTTAACCGGTTTCGCACCTGGAACTGAATTGAGCAGGCTGCGCGTATACGGGTGCAGTGGTTCTGCGAATAAGCCCTCCCTTGTATTCTCTTCCACTATTCTACCAAGATACATAACGACAATCCTGTCACTGATATGTTTCACAACTGCCAGGTCATGTGCCACGAACACATAGGTGAGATCCAGTTTTTCCTGCAGTTCTTCTAAAAGATTCAGAATCTGGCCCTGTATTGATACATCAAGAGCAGATACCGGTTCATCAAGCACAAGTAAGGAAGGATTTAATGCCAGTGCCCTGGCAATCCCTATTCGCTGCCGCTGCCCGCCGCTGAATTCATGGGGAAACCTGTCTTCATGTTCAGGTTGCAAACCTACCATATCAAGAAGAGACGCCATTGACTCCCTTATCTGGATTTTAGAAACACCATCACCGTGCACACTGAGTGGCTCGCTTATAATTTTACCAACCTTCATTCTCGGATTTAACGAGCTGAATGGATCCTGGAAAACAATCTGCATATTTCTTCGAAAATTTCTCAACGCTTCTCTTCCAAGAGAATGCACAGGGGTTCCCTGGACAAAGACTTCTCCACTATCAGGTTCAATGAGCCTTAACATGGATCGTATAGCTGTGGTTTTTCCACTCCCACTCTCACCAACCACGCCGAGAGTTTTTCCACGGTTAACCGTAAAGCTCACATCATCCACTGCCTTCACCAGTAAAGGTTTCTCCCCAATCCCGCGTTTTCTCGGGCTAAAATATTTCTTTAAATTTCTTACATCTAACATTATGCTATTCATAATAGTCTACAAATTCCTTGACATACTTTATTGCGAGGTAAAGTTTTATTCATAACGAACTGTTACATGATCTCATTGAGCCGTATTATTTTCAAGAGAATTACATATAGAATACGCAGGGAGCACATCATGAATCTACCTTCACTAA
>JAGYNX010000499.1 GCA_018399855.1 Spirochaetota bacterium | reverse complement strand
ATGGATACAGGAATATTCTAAATGATTCAAATCTTCGTGAAAGCCATTCTGCAACGAGAAACTTCGTGGCAAAGAACACGGTAAGGCTTGGTATAACAAAGCCGACGATCACGATGTTTCCACCTGCCACGTTGGCACCAAAATCTCCAATCCACCGGTACTGCAGGTAATTCCCTAGAAGTCCTGTTACAAATGCGTAGAAGTAAACTTTCTTTATTGCTTTACCCTGTATAAATACGAGCAGTGGGACAAGGGACACCCAGGCCAACAACGCAAGTGGTGGTATAGCCAGTGTAACCACCGTGATACCGGACAGGAACATGAGTATTGCTGTTGCCAGGTAATAGTGCTTCTTTGCCAGTTCTATACTTTTTTTCATCATGCCTTACCTGTCATCTCCAGAAATTCTTTCTCGGCTAGTATGGTTACGCCCAGTTCTTCCGCTTTATCCCGTTTTGATCCGGGATCACTGCCGGCAACAACGAAATCTGTATTTTTGCTCACAGATCCGGTAGCCCGCCCTCCAAGTTCTTCAATCAAATCTTCAGCTTCTTTACGACTCATAGACTCAAGGGCACCGGTAAGTACAAATGTTTTACCGCTCACAGGTGACCCTGTTCCAACCTTCTGTTGTTCATTTGCTATGATCACACCTGCTTTTTTCATTTTCTCTATCAGCTTATGTGCATCGTCATCGTGAAAGAACTGGTATACTGAATCAGCAACTTCGGGGCCTATCTCCTTGATTTTCTCAAGGTCTTCTACCGACATGCTCCTGATATTTTCAATTGATCCTGCACTTCTCGCAATCACTTTTGCCACATGATCACCAACGTTTCGTATACCCATACTTCTTAAAAAAGCCGACAGTGTTATCCTTCTTCGGTTATCAATTGATTCAAGTATTTTATCAGCCAGCGTTTCACCCATGCGATCAAGCTCCAGGAGGTCCTCCTTTTTCAGGGTGAAGATGTCTGCCATATCCTTCACTGTGCCTTTTTCATACAACCGTTTCAACAACTCGGGGCCGACATTTTCAATATCCAGCCCCCCCCGTGACACGAAAAATTTTAATTGCTCAAAGATCTTTGCCTCACACAAAGGATTGATACACCTGATATATATGTCCTCTTTTTTCAGGGTTGAACCACATGAGGGGCATTCACCAGGCGGATTTATTGGTTCGGTCGAATCACCCCGCTTATCTTTCATTACTTCAACAACCTTGGGTATCACGTCTCCGGCACGGATCACCCTGACGGTATCATGAACCCGGACATCAAGCCGCTTCACTTCATCAAAATTATGGAGTGTGGCCCTGCTTACCAGCACCCCTCCGATATTCACAGGGTCGAGATTAGCCACGGGGGTAACCAGGCCGGTACGCCCTACCTGTACATCTACCGAATCAATCCTGGATATTGCCTCACGGGCTGGAAATTTCCACGCCACAGCCCATCTTGGTGACTTTGATGTGGCTCCAAGCTTATTTCTGTATTCAAAATTGTTAACCTTGAGTACAACCCCGTCAATATCAAAATCAATCTCATGCCTGTTCTCAAGCCATTGATTATAAAATTCTATAACATCATCGATATTTCCCATGGTGTGATGGGCAGGTGCCGGAAGGTTGTATTTTTTCAGCAGCGATATAA
>JAGYNX010000498.1 GCA_018399855.1 Spirochaetota bacterium | reverse complement strand
ATACGTAAGCGTCAATTTTACCCCATTGTCACTCCAAGGCAAATATAATCTCTGGTTTTAAGGTTGTTTGTTGAAAGTGATATCCCCAGGTACCAATCGTGAAGGCAGCAGGTAGCGGATATCATCTTCCGAGGTTGCCGCAGGAAGGTGTGTAAACAGGTAGCGCAGATACTGGTACGGTTCGAGACTGTTTGCCTTTGCGCTTTCCACAAGACTGTACATGATTGCACTGGCACGTGCGCCACGATCAGTATTGGAGAAAAGCCAGTTCTTGCGTCCAACCACGAAGGGGCGTATGGCATTTTCAGCGATGTTGTTATCGGGGGTAAGATAATGTGATTCCAGGTACCGGATCAGCTTCTCCCATTCACCCAGCGTGTAGGATATAGCTTCACCAACCTTGCTTTTCGGTGCCACGTAGTACGACTTCTCTTGCAGCCATCCGTGAAACTGGTCAAGCACCGGTAACGCCTCCTTCTTCCGTTGACGCACGAATGTATCAGGTGCCATCTTCTGTGACCGAAGTTCTTTTTCTATTGAATACAGCCTCTTGATATATTCCATAGCCTTTCTGGCCGTATTTGATTTTTTTCCAACCTTCATGGCATCGTGGAAATACCGCCTGGCGTGGGCGAGACAACCCACATGAGTGATATCGTTTTCCTTGACCGCGGCATTATACCCTGCATACCCGTCTGTCTGAAGGTAGCCGGTATATCCGCGCAGGAGTTCCCGCGCTACCTCCTTTGACCTGGTAGGATAGTAATCATACAGTATGAGCGGATGCTGGTATTGTGGGTGCCCAACCGATACCCACATATACGAGGTACCCTGAACCAGCCGCCCTTCTTCGTGGAGCACCCGCACAGTCGTTTCGTCCATCTGGATAAGGGGGCCGCCTCGTATCTCTTCCCGCATACATGCATATACGGTCTCGCATTTTTCAGCCGCCCTGAGTACCCAGTTGGAAAGAGTGGCCCGGGAGATATCTAACTGGATACGGTCAAACATCTTCGATTGCCGGTACAGGGGAAGGCCATCCACGAATTTCGAGGTCACCACGTACGCCAGAAGGCCGGGACTGACAATACTGCCCGGCAGTATCCGTGGCGGCATGGGGGCTTGTATCACCTCCCGGTGATCCCCACCAACAAAATCATCACAGGTGCAGGGGCCATACTTGTGACGAACGTGTACATTGACCTCTATCCTGGCAGGGATGATATCAAGCTCTTCACTCTCTTCCGTGCCAATACATGGCCGTTCGTCCCCACAACAGGGACAATGTTTCTCTTCTTCACTGAGGTCATGTACAACCCGATGTCGTGGCAGATCATCTGGAATGGGCTTTCTACCCTGCTTTTTGCGAGTATATGAACGAACCGTGGTAACGGCCGTGTCGGCTTTCTCATCTTCGTCTTCATCACCATCTTCTGCCTCATTGAACAGGTGCATCTGCAGTTGATCTTCAACTGTCAGCTTCTCTGATTTTTTGCCAAAGAAGCGGTGTTGTAACGTGCGCAGTTTCTGGCGGAGATATTCGTATTCCTGTTGCAGCTGGTTGTATTCCTCTTGCATGCTTGCATGTTTCTCCTGCATGCTGGAGTACCCTTGGTGAAGGCTGGTATACCCTTCCTGGAGACTCACATATTCCTGCTG
>JAGYNX010000497.1 GCA_018399855.1 Spirochaetota bacterium | reverse complement strand
GATGCCGACGTGCGACAGGACGTCGCAAAACGCGTCGGCCTCCCGTCGAGGGAGGGGGATAAGGGCTGATAGACTGATTATATCATGGGTCACATGTCTGTATCCCGAAAATTAAATCACTCCATGAAGTTTCTGTAGGGTTGTCCCGTATACATCTTGACCATTTTCAATAAATGAGGGATACTAACACCTGTCCTTTCAATAATAACGTGTTACGGGTGTACCCCTATGAAAAAATTACTGCTCCTGGTTATGTTATCTGTTATTCCCTGCACCCTGGCCATGGCATCCGGGTCGCTGGTGATAGACAATTACGAAAAAACCATATCATTTGACAACACCCCGGTTGTGCGCCTGCAGAAGGGTGACAACCCCCGTTACAGTGATCCCGCCTTCGATGACTCGTCATGGAAGCGGGTAGCCTTTCCCTCGAACTGGAATGATCATTACGAAAACTGGCGGGGTATATGCTGGTATCGCCTGCACATAAAGCTGCCTCCCGGGCTTCCCGAAAAATCACTTGGAATACGGCTTGGCACCATAATCGATGTTGACCGGGCATATTTTAACGGCACTCCCATCGGCCAGACCGGCTCTTTTAAAGAGGGAGGACAGTCTGCCTACGATGTAAAACGCCTCTACCAGGTGCCCGTGTCCCTGTTGCGTCCGGGAAAGGACAATGTACTCTCTATCAAGGTGAAAGGGCTGTTTTCATACGTAAATGGTCCCTATACTGGTGAGTTCAAGGTTGGTGACTACGCCGGTTTGCACACCCAAATATTGTCCCGTGAATTTTTAGATGTGCTGCTGGTAATTATTTACCTTACCGTCAGCGTGTACTTCATGCTCTTTTTTATCAGGAGACCCCAGGACAGGGAGAATCTTCTCTTTTCACTTTTTGCCGGAACATGCTCGGTATATTTTTTCCTGCGTACCCAGGTAAAGTATATACTCATTGATAATTTTCATTACCTGAAAAAATCCGAATACCTCATGCTTCTGCTCATCTTCGTTTGCATGCTTGAATTCATAACCAGGTACTATAATCGTCAGCGGACATATTTTCACTATGCCTTTTATGGCATCAGTGCCATTGCTTTTGCCGTAATACTTGTAAGCGGCAGTTATACCCTGTGGGACAATATCATTCAGTATGCCTTGCGGCCTGCATGGATCCTGCCGGTTGTCATCACATTCATGATACTGGTTAAAAACTTCAAGTCAAGCCGTGATGCCCGCCTTATGCTGGGTACCATTATTGTATTCGGGTTATCTTTCATCAACGATGTACTGGTGAATTCCACCATATACGATGCTCCCCGCCTGGCTAATTACGGTTTTTTCTTTTTTATCGGGGGCATCGCCCTCATACTGGATAACCGTTTTGTACGCCTGCATCACGAGGTGGCCGACCTGAACAAAAACCTGGAGCAGAAGGTTATCGACCGCACGGAAGAACTATCCGCAGCCATGGAAGAACTGCAGTCAATAAACGAATACGTTACCGATATCAACCGTAAAAACGAACGCGACCTGCAGCTTGCCGCGGCAGTGCAGCACGGGCTTATCGCGCCGGTAATAAAAACACCCCACTGGGATACCGAGGTGTTTTTGAAGGCTGCATCGGCGGTTTCGGGGGATTTCTATGATTTCTACCGGC
>JAGYNX010000496.1 GCA_018399855.1 Spirochaetota bacterium | reverse complement strand
ACGCCTGCTTCAAAAGAGACCCTGGTTCGGGTAGAGCTTTTTTCAAATATCATGGCCAGGGTCTTCCCTTTCAGAAAGCCGTGTATTTTTCCCTGTTTGGTTTCTTTTTTCAGTTTCATGGTGAAATCAAACAAGGCCATGAGTTCGTTCTTACTGAGATCAGTAATACATAAAAAATCTTTCGAGTTTATGGCTGGTATCTTCACTGTGATGATCCTTCTTCTTTGATGATGTCTTCAAACAATTTCATGCCTTCTTTCACTATCGACATCGGTATGGTTAGCGGCGGCATGATCCGAAGTACATTCTGCGCGGTACAGTTTATCACAAGACCTCTTGACAGGGCTTTCTTGACAATGGGTAATCCCGGTCTATCAAGTTCAATACCAATGTGTAAACCCATACCCCTGGTTTCGCGAATACAATCATAAGTGTTTTTCATCCTGTTAAGGTAATCGTAGATATACTGTGAGGATTTAGAAATATTGTTCTGTACCGATTGTTTACACAATTCTTTAAGGGTAGTGGATACGGCTGTACATGCCAGGTGGTTGCCGCCGAAAGTGGTGCCATGGGCTCCCCCGGGTAACACGGATACCAGCGTGTCCTTCGTATGCATTACGCCAACTGGAACGCCGCTTCCCAGTCCCTTGGCCAGGGTGAGAATATCCGGGATTATGGGATAATGCTGGAAGGCGTACATCTTTCCGGTTCTGGCGATGCCTGTCTGTACCTCGTCAATTATTACCAGGATATCATATTTTTTTGCGAGGGCCTTGATCTTTTTCACAAAGGTTTGAGAGGCAACGATGATTCCACCTTCACCCTGGATGAGCTCAAGCATTATGGCGCAAATGTTCTCATGATTATTGACAATCTCATTTTCAAGAGTTTTGATGTCATTGTAAGGAAGATACGTGAAACCCGGCACAACGGGGCCAAACCCGGTTCTTATCTTCTTCTGGGCGGTAGCACTCATACTGCCGAAGGTTCTACCGTGAAAAGAATTTTCAAAGGTAATTACGCGATACTTTTTCTTTGAAATTGAAAGACCACGCTTGCGTGCCAGCTTGATGGCCGCCTCGTTGGCCTCTGTCCCGCTGTTCACGAACAGTGTTTTTCCCTTGAAAGCGGTTTCAGATATGAGCTTAGCGGCCTCAACCTGTTCACGGTTGTGAAACCAGTTGGATGTATGTATCAGGGTATCAACCTGTTCTTTCAGTGCGGCGGTAAGGGCAGGGTGGCCGTGTCCCAGCGCGTTTACCGCTATTCCTGAAAAGAAATCAACGTAACGGTTGTTGTCCTGGTCAAATAGTTCAGATCCTTTACCCCTGGTGAAACATACAGGCAGCCTGTCCCCGTAATTCTGATAGAGGTATTCTTTGTCCATTTGTACGATCTTTTCCAGCTTTTTTGAATTGTTCATGTCATCAATGTCCGTGTAACAGTATTATAAAAAAATTAAAATCGGGGGCTGCCCGATCTATCAGTAAATTTTACGCTGAAACTATTTATAAATAATGTCAATAAAATTATTTTTTTGGCTGTTACCTGGTTCCAATAAATAGTCACTGAAGGCATGATGCTGAACGGGGGTGAATTATAAATCGGGTAATAACATGAATTTCAATGCCAATTTTGAATGAAGAAGAGCACATTCCTC
>JAGYNX010000495.1 GCA_018399855.1 Spirochaetota bacterium | reverse complement strand
AAAAGATCCCCAGGTCAGGGAAGCAGTTCTCAATCTTAAAAAGGGAGGTGTAATCAATGGCTAAGGTATATTTAGACCCGATTACGAGAATTGAAGGACATTTGTCCATTGAGATAGATGTGCAGAAGGGAAAGGTCGTTGACGCGAAGAGTAAGGGGGACATGTTTCGCGGTTTTGAAACCATACTAAAGGGGCGAAACCCTGTAGATGCTAACCAGATTACCCAGCGAATATGCGGGGTATGCCCGGTATCGCACGGTATAGCTTCAAGCAAGTGCCTTGATGATGCCTTTGGCATTTCTCCAAATAAGAACGGCCGACTGCTGAGAAACCTTGTGCTGACTGCAAATTTCCTTCAGTCGCATATCACTCATTTTTATCATCTTGCCGCCCTTGACTATGTTGATATTACCGCTGTGCTTAGCTATAAGGGAAATGATAAGAAATTGAAGAACCTGAAGGTTTGGGCAAAGAATGAACTTGAAAGCAAGAAAGAAAGAAAGGATCAGTTGACCGCAGTTTCTCCCTTTTTACCACGATATGAAGGTGATTTTTATATAAAGGACCATGATCTGAACATGGCTGCCATTGATCACTACCTGAAGGCCCTTGATATCCGGATTAAGACACATAAGATGGTTGCCCTCTTCGGGGGAAGGGTGCCCCACCTTATGGGACTGGTACCAGGCGGGGTGACACAGGTTCCCACCGGCAGCAAGATTGATGAGTATTATGATCTTCTTGAAGAAGTTGAAGAGTTTGTAAACGATATATACATAAACGATGTAATTGCGTTGGCCAGGGCTTACAGCGATTATTTCGGTTATGGTACCTATGACAAATTTCTCTCGTACGGGGCATTCGAGGAAAATCCTGAGCAGACAGAGTTCATGCTCCAGCAGGGATTATACGACGGGAAAAAACTTCAGAAATTTAATTCCGAAAATATCAGAGAGCATGTGAAGTATGCTCGATATAAATCGGGCTCAAATTTGCATCCGTATAAGGGTGAGACCGATCCATATCCCGGAAAACCAGGAGCTTACACCTGGGTGAAAGCGCCACGCTATGAAAATATGCCCATGGAAGTAGGTCCCCTTGCCCGAGTTGTGGTGGCATACCTATCGGGTCATGAAGGGGTGAAGAAAGAGGTTGATGGCCTACTGAAGGTGTTTGACGCTGATCTGACCGCGGTGTTCTCTACTCTTGGAAGACATGCCTCACGTGTCATCGAAGCCAAACTTATATGTCAGCAGACAAAAATCTGGCTTGAGCAGCTTGAAGTGGACGGTGAACCGCGATCAACATACACTATCCCGGAAACCGGTGAGGGTGAAGGGCTTACCGAGGCACCCCGGGGGGCTCTGGGGCACTGGATAAAAGTGAAAGATTCGAAAATTGATAATTACCAGTGTGTTGTGCCCACAACCTGGTTCTGCGGGCCCAGGGATGACCGTGGGGTGAAGGGGCCGGTTGAACAGGCACTCATCGGCACCCCGATTTCCGATAACGAGAATCCTATCGAGGCGGCCCGGGTTGTCCGATCATTTGACCCCTGTATCGCCTGCGCGGTACACATAGTGGAAGGGGACAGGGAGATCGGCAAGTTCAGGATCTGCTAAGGGTTACATAGACATAACGTAAGATACATAGAACCACAGAGGCG
>JAGYNX010000494.1 GCA_018399855.1 Spirochaetota bacterium | reverse complement strand
AAACAGTTCGCAGGGATGAGCTTGCCAATCTGCTTTACAATGTCTACAATGTATCCCGTTACATTCGCTCATCCAGTGAGCAAACTGAAGAATTTACTGATATTTCAAAATCCATATATGCTGATGAAATTAAAGGTCTTAGAAGAATGGGCCTGTTCTCATTTATAGAAGAGAAGTCATTTTACCCTTTTGAGATTATTACCCGGCGGCACATGGCCATGGTAATAGAAGATTTCGTTGTACTTGCAACGGGTAACCAGGGTTATCGCAATAAGTATACTGGTGAGAAGTCGTCCCCCATCAAGGACGTGCCGGTGAAAAATGAATCGTATAACGCATTGCGGCTGGCAATGGAGAAGGGGATCATGGATCCTTCACTCAGTGGAGACATGTATCCGGATGAGGCCATGAGCGGGTTACAGGCCCTGCTTACACTGAAGAAAATGATACAAAATTACAGAAGGTAGCATTATGAAGCTAATATCCAGAAAAATTGTATCGTATGGAATTATATTATACCTGGCAGTGATCACCGCTTTTATATTGCAGATCAATACCCGGGCACAGGAAGGTACTACACCCGCGGCGAAAAAAGATGCCGCCAATTCTGGTGATGTGCTCTATAAAAACTATATATGGATTGAAGGTGAGGATGCCGTTACTACGAATTTCGCGAAAGAGAAAACATATAATTTCTTCTGCAGCGGAAACTACGCGCTGCAGCTGGCAAGGAGTGCTGACCCGTCATCCGACAAGGGCTATTACGCAACATATGTATTTTATGTACCGGCGTCAAAAGAATACGATTTCTGGATGGGCTGCACCCCGCCTGGCTCTCGGTACAGTCAAAAGGTGGGATACGCGTCCCCCTTCGAATGGAAAATAGACGATGGCCGATTCAGAACCGCCTCTTCTGAAAACACTTACGTGAAAAACTTCTACGCCAATGGAGGTTTTTACTGG
Source organism: Spirochaetota bacterium (assembly GCA_018399855.1). Classification (GTDB taxonomy): domain Bacteria; phylum Spirochaetota; class UBA4802; order UBA4802; family UB4802; genus M55B154. The sequence continues at coordinate 704 of JAGYNX010000494.1, read as the reverse complement.
ACCAAAATCTCATCAGGTACCCTTAACGCGGGTAAACATACCCTTACCCTGCGGGTAAACCAGAAGCGGTCAAGCGGCTGGGACTATTATTTCTACATTGATGCCATCATGCTTATACCCACACATTCTGATTACCTGGTGCCGATGATGCCTTTCCCCGATGAAGCCCCCAAAAATTTTGATACACCCGGCAGGGGTATCTCTTTTAAAGCAGCATCCGATTACGAGGCCATTGTCCGAAGAAACCCGGGAAACAGGGAGGCGGTGTTTAACCTTCTGCAGGTTTACGGATGGCTGTATGAATATAACAAGGCTGTTGATGTATGCAGAAATTACCTGAAAAGGAAACCGAAAGATATCCAGATGCGATTGTTGCTGGCAAGTAATCTCGCGTGGTCTGATCGTCTTGATGGAGCCATAAAAGAATACAAGAATATCATAGCTATTGATAATAAGAATATTACCGCCCGGAAACTACTTGCGGTACTTGCCGGGTGGAATAACAGGTACAATGAGGCAATAAAAAATTACAGGGAAATCATACGTATAGATCCCAAAAATATTGACGCCTACATCTCACTTGCCACCCAGTATTCCTGGAAAGGAGACATGAACAGGGCGCTTGAGATATTTGAAAAGGCCGAGTCGATCGCTCCCAACAATATCGATGTGCTGTATAACATCAGTGACAACTATCACTGGGC
>JAGYNX010000493.1 GCA_018399855.1 Spirochaetota bacterium | reverse complement strand
TTTAATACTGCAAACTATTCTGTTTCATTTATCCATCTACCTTAACCCGATTTGTGGGTACAAGTCAGCCCCTTGGGGGATATAGGGGGCTGATAGACTGATGATATCAGGGGTCACATAAATGTAACCCGGAATTCAAATCACCCACACGGGAAGAACGCATAAATTAATAAAAAAACCTTGAAATTACGGTGCATTGGCGCTCTGCTTACAATAGATAATGAATCCACCATGGATGAATAAAATGACAGCATGGCAGAATATACCGAGGCGTAAAAAGATATACAGGGAATACTCCGCGCTTTTCCCCGTGTATGACGACGTGATGCAGAAGATCGCCAAACACATGCGGGACGCGTTTCACAGGGAAGACCTGAATGTTACCTTCAAGTTCAGGGTAAAAAGTTTTGAAAGTTATTTTAACAAGCTTATTCGCCGCATGCAGAATGCCCAGTGCGATGATCCCTACAACATTACTGACATTATCGGTTTCCGAATAATATGCCCTTTCATGGAGGACATGGAAGCCGCCGAGCAGATCATTCGTAATAACTTTACCATACAAAGCAGTGAGCAAAAAGGGTTACACCATACATTCAGGGAATTCGGCTACGAGGCCACCCACCTGATGATGGATATACAGGCATACCTGCCCGAAAACGAAGCACATGCCTGCACAAGCTGCGAGGTGCAGCTTTCCACCACCCTGCAGGACGCGTGGGCCGAGGTAGAACACGAGCTTGTATACAAGGCGGGGTTTACTCCTTTTGACATTCCCCTGAAACGCAAGCTGGCCGCCCTCAACGCCAATCTTACACTGGCCGACATCATCTTCCAGGAGATCAGGGATTACAGCAGGTCCATACAGAGCCAGACCAACATACGGCGTAATTCCCTGTATGAACAGATCAGTATCTTTTCGGGGAACAAGCCTCCGAAAACAGTGGATATCCCTGCGGGAACCACGCCGCCGACATCTGGTGCCTATGATGCCATACCAGAGGATTCCATAGACAATGTACTGTTGAAGGCCATCAGTGCCCATAATGACGGAAGGTATAACGATGCCATCGCCCTGTACACCCGCCTGCTTGAGAACGACAACCCGGAATACGTGCAATCTGTTATCCTGAGTCACAGGGGAATGGCATACATGGCCCAGTCAAAATATCATGATGCCATCACAGACTTCACAGACGCGCTGCAGTTTGACCCCGGAAACTTCAGGGCATACACTTATCGGGGCATCTGCTACCGCATGACCGGCGACCTCACCCTGGCCCTTGAAAACTTTCAGCACTCTCTTGAGATCAATCCCTACCAGGCTGAAACATATTACAGCCGCGCCCTCGCCTACTACGACATGGGTGATGACCATCGGGCCATAGAAGAATGCGAAAAAGCCCTCAACTTCAACCCCGAGGCCAAAACAATAAACTCATTCACCGATTTCCTGCGAAAAAAAATATTCAGCAACTCCTGATCGGGAACGGCTTACATAGTTACCACAGAGGCGCAGAGGTACAGAGGGGGGGATATGGTTGTCTGGTTGCACATCATGATACCTGAAAGGTTTAACAGCTAACCATAAAGCTATAATATACCTTAAAGACAGACATATAAAATCCTTTCTCTGTACCTCTGAACCTCTGTGGTTTCCTTATCAGTT
>JAGYNX010000492.1 GCA_018399855.1 Spirochaetota bacterium | reverse complement strand
GATCCCTATTCTCTGCCGCTGGCCGCCGCTAAGGCGTACACCCCGTTCGCCAACAACTGTATCGTACCCGTTGTGCAGGTCATCATCGATGAATTCGTGGATGTTGGCTATATGTGCCGCGCGGTGTACGCTCTCAATGTCAATCTGGTCTTCGGGAACCCCAAAAGCGATATTCCGGGTAATGGTGTCATCGGCAAGGTAGATGTACTGGGCCACATACCCCAGGTTTCGCTGCCAGTTGCGCTGGTTTTCACTGTTTACCGGCACTCCGTCAACGATTATCTGACCTTCCTGTGGTGCAAGAAGCCCCAGTATGATGTCAACGGCAGTGGTCTTACCGCAGCCCGTGGTGCCCACAAACCCCACCGTGCTGTTTGCCTCTATCTCGATGCTCATGTCGTCAATCACCGGGATATTTGTGTTCTCATAGGCAAAGCGTATATTCTTTAATACCAGTCGTGAACGGAATGGGAGAGGTTCTTCAACGTCGGATCCCAGCCGTACCGTGTCAAGCCGCACGTCCTTCAGATCCTCGTATACCACGTCAAGTGAAGACATGTTACCCCTTGCCTCGGTAGCACCCTTGAAGACTTCCTGCAGGGCGGGCAGTAGTCGGTACCCGGCAAAGGCGTACACCGCGATAAGGGGCAGCACTTCGTCAAGCGCGCTGCTCATCGCAAAAAGGTACAGGGTTATGGCCAGCATGCCGCCGAATGCCACGATCTCCAGGGCGAACTTGGGAAGCTTTGACATTATCTGCACCGTGGCCTTGAACACCTCGAACCTGCGGGCATGCACCGAGAACCGGTCAAGGTATACCGACTCTTTCCCCATGAGCTTTACGTCCTTTATCCCCCCCAACGCCTCGTTGGCTATTGAAAACCTTACACGGTTAGCCCGTACCCGCCCTTTACCCGCCTTTTTCAATCTTTTCCGTATACCGATTGAAATAAGCATGTACACCCCGCCCATTGCCCCAAAGGCGATAAGTGCCACAACCGGGTCAACTATGATAAGAAACAAAAGGATGGCCAGCACCATGGCTGACTGAGCCAGGGCTTCGGTTGCCGGCTTCAAGAGCCCTTTTACGATATTGCTGATCTCAGAAAAAAGGTTTTTCACCAGGTCAGATGAGTTTCTGCGCAGAAAAAATTCATATGGCATGCTGAGGTATTTTAGCAGCAACCTGCGGGTAAGGTTATAGCTGACAAACTGCACGAACCGTATATTAAACCACATGGTAAAGGCGAGAAACAGGTTGCTGAAAATGAACACGCAGAGAAGCACCACCCCCAGGTAAAAAACAAAAGTATCGAGGTCGGTAAATCCAAGCTCCGTGTATATCCAGGACAGGTACACGCTCGACTGTACTGTCTCGGGGTTGGACATTATCTGCACCAGGGGCATTATGGAGGCAATTCCCGCCACCCCTGCCAGAGAGCTGAGGATTATCATCACCAGCAAAAACATCAGCTTCATTCTGTCCCTGCGGGACAGCAATACGTATAGCTTAAAGAAAAATTCTCTCATCGTTTTACATCTTCTTTATTATAATTTTTAATATCTATTCAAATAATAACGGGTTTTGGATTATTGTTTCCAAGTAGTCACATCTTACCACTAATCTTCAACAGTTTCTGTTTTAAGTCCATACTTTTCACGAATACCGT
>JAGYNX010000491.1 GCA_018399855.1 Spirochaetota bacterium | reverse complement strand
GCAGCACCTTGCCGCGCAGGGTTATTTCTCCAGTCATTGCCACGTCGCATCGAACGGGAATCTGGCTGAAAAGTGACGCCATTACCACACCCATGGTTATACCCGCGGATGGCCCGTCCTTGGGTATGGCACCCTCAGGTACGTGAAGATGTATGTCATGTTTCCTGGTGACATCATCAGGGATGTCATAGTACTGCTGGTTAGCACGAACATAGGTAAAGGCCGCCTGCGCGGATTCCTGCATAACTTCGCCAAGCTTCCCGGTAAGCATAAGGTTCCCCTTGCCTTTTACCATGGATGCTTCTACCTGCATAACATCACCGCCCACTTCTGTCCACGCGAGACCGTTTACAAGACCGATCTCGCTTTTATGTTCGGTCTCACCATACTTGAACTTCGTTGGTCCAAGATATTCGTGTATGATCTCTCTTGTGATCTCTCTCTGGTAATCCTTTCCATGCTTCACTACTTCGCGAGCAACCTTTCTGCATACCTTTGCCAGGACACGCTCAAGGCTACGCACACCGGCTTCACGGGAATAATGCCGTATGATATACAACATCATATCTTCGTTCATTAAAATATTTTCCGGTTTAAGCCCGTTCTCAATTATCTGCTTGGGAAGCAGGAATTTGAGACCGATATTCAGTTTCTCCGGTTCGGTATAACTGGATATATCAATAATCTCCATCCTGTCCTGCAACGGCGCGGGTATTCTATGCTGCACGTTGGCAGTAGTAATGAACATTACATCGGAAAGATTATACGAAACTTCCATGTAATGATCTACAAAATTGTCATTCTGTTCCGGGTCAAGAACTTCAAGCAGCGCTGAAGAAGGATCTCCCCTGAAATCAGTAGACATCTTGTCAATCTCATCCAGCAGAAATACCGGGTTAACGGTGTTTGCCTTTTTCATTTGCTGAATAATCCGTCCCGGAAGGGCACCCACGTATGTTCGCCGGTGGCCACGTATCTCAGCCTCATCACGCACACCGCCAAGGGACATTCTTACAAACTCCCTGCCAAGGGCACGGGCAACAGACCTTCCAAGTGACGTTTTACCCACACCGGGAGGGCCGACAAAGCAAAGTATGGGACCTTTCAGCTTTTTGGAGAGATGACGTACCGCTATAAACTCGATAATACGATCTTTGACGTCTTCGAGACCGTAGTGATCTTCTTCAAGCACTTCCATGGCGTGATCAATGTTGCGATTGTCCTTGGTTTTTTTACTCCACGGAACGTCACGCAACCACTCAATATACGTACGCACAACCGAAGATTCCGCCGACATGGGGGGCATCTTTTCAAGGCGCTTGATCTCTTTCAAAGCCTTGCTTCGTGCTTCATCTGTCATTTTGGTTTCTTCGATGGATTTTTTCAGTTCTTCAATCTCATCGACGCCGTCTTCTCCCTGGCCCAGCTCTTTCTTGATTACCTTCATCTGTTCGTTCAGGTAATACTCTTTCTGGGTTTTCTCCATCTGCTTGCGAACTTTTCCCTGTATCTTCTTTTCAATGTACATTACCTCGATCTCACCGTTGATGAACTCAATCAACTTTTCGAGGCGTTCTGCAGGATTTCCCGTTTCAAGCAGTGTCTGCTTGAACTCTACCCGCATATTTACATATGAAGCTACCACATCCGTCAGGTGGGAAAGCTCGTCT
>JAGYNX010000490.1 GCA_018399855.1 Spirochaetota bacterium | reverse complement strand
CATAAATATAATCCATAAAACTGTCTACATGTCCCTTTTTCCCACCGGAACGTCCAAATCCGCGGTGATCAAGAGCGTATACCGATATTCCCTTGCCATCAAGCGCATTGATGAGATTATCATAGCGGGACGAATGTTCTCCCAATCCATGTGCTATGACAAGTAACCCCTTCGGATTTGGCACATTCCAAACCTGGAAAAATATTTCAACACCACTTTTCCCGATAAACGTACCAGTGCTGTGATCAAATTTCTTCATTACTACACCTCTTTACGTGAATAATATTATATTATTTCCTGACTCACAGAACATATACTGTGTTAATAGATTGATAATACTTCTTATGTGAATCTTTTCAAGAAGAAAAATTTTGTTATGCATCAAAAATGTTTCTTTACTACACAGATTTTAATAATTGACATAAAAGTTTTACAGATATACATGCGGTACACGCGTGTACACAATCCTGGTAAAAGGTAACCATGTATAGATCACTTGAACTCAAGAAACTGCGTCTTTCAATCACACTTCTTCTGGGAACTATTGCCTTCGGCACATTCGGGTACCACATAATTGAGGAAATGCCTTTTTTTGATTCCTTCTATATGACCATGATTACCATCAGTACCGTAGGGTTCTCTGAAGTAAAACAATTATCAGTTGCAGGAAGGGTCGTTACAATACTCATCATCACAAGCGGGGTCACCATCAGTGCGTACACCATTGGCACATTATTGAGAATGTTTATTGAAGGAGAACTGAGAAAAACATTCGGGAGAAGAAAAATGGAAAAGATGATAAAGGCACTGAAAAATCATTATATCATTTGCGGATACGGAAGAATAGGCAGCCTTATTTGTACAGAACTGAAAGAAAGGAACATTCCATTCGTCGTTATCGAGAACGATCCTACATCAATCGAAAATCTTGAAAAAGAACATTACCTGTACCTCCCCATGGACGCCACTACCGAAGAAGCACTTATTGCAGCCGGTATTACACATGCGAAAGGCCTTGTAACCGCTGTCATGTCAGACGCCGACAATGTCTACATCATTCTCACTGCCAGGGGACTTAATTCGGATATTTTTATTCTTTCCCGGGCATCTAATGAGAACGCCGAGGAAAAACTTATACGTGCCGGTGCCACCAGGGTTGTTCTTCCCTACCAGATCGGCGGTAGACGCATGGCACATGTTCTCATACGTCCTACAGTTGTAGATTTTCTGGATGTAGCAATGATGGATTCTGAGCTGGGTCTCTCAATGGAAGAGGCTCACGTAAAGCAAAATTCATCGCTGGTAGGGAAAAACCTTATCGAAAGTAATCTGCGTAAAGATTATGGGGTTATCATAGTTGCCATAAAAAAAGTAACCGGGGAGATGGTATTCAATCCAACCCCTGCACAGAAGCTTGACGCGGGAGATGATATCGTGGTACTGGGGAAAAGAGATGACTTGATCAGGATGAACAAGGTTATTTAACTGGTTCACTTGGAACGAAGATTATTGAAAATTCCAGAAAGTTCGCGTATTAACACGTCCAGCTTGAATGGTTTTGGCAGGTAAAGGTCTACCACGTTCTTATACGCCTTAAGATCCGTCAGCATCCACCCTGTCAACAGCACCGTGACTGTACTTTCATACTGTTCTTTTACCCTGGCCAGTAGT
>JAGYNX010000049.1 GCA_018399855.1 Spirochaetota bacterium | reverse complement strand
TTTCGTATTTCAGATCGGGGGATGAATTTGTACGACCATCTATAATCTCACTGTATACGTCCTCCTCAATTCTTAACTGGGCCACCTGTGAGAATTACCACCATTTCAACGAGGTGCAGCATATCGACATATTCACCTTTACCTTCAACGAGTCAGTTCAAAGAAAAAGTTTCGAATCCGCATTGCGTTTTAACCCGGCCATAGATGTCACCTTCAGCTGGAATACAAGTTCAACCGAATGCGTGGTGACACCAGGAACTGAACTTGCATCCGGCCAGGAATACCAGCTGCTTGTCAGCACCGCGTTGAAAGACAGGGCTGGCAACAGCATGCTTGATGAGAAGGTATACCTGTTTACCGTTGATGCGCTAACATCAACTCAACCCGAAGTTACCGGTATACAATACAATGAGAATAGCCTGGTAGATACTGTATTAAACGAGCTGGGAGATGAAGAACCTGCCGCATTGAACACCTACACCTTTGAAGTGACCTTTAAATCCGACCTGGACAGATCTACTATTCCCGGCAATGTCATAATCGATTGTATTAACGGAGAAGCGACAGAGATCGGCGGCAGTATACAACAGTACCAGTGGACACCGGGTGACAATCGAAATCTTGATCTCACACTAACTTCCATTGAAGGAGGAAACGTCTACAGGCTAACCTTCAGGGGCGGCCCGAATGGCATTACCGGCAGAAATGGCATAAACATGGCAGAGGATCATGTTATCCTCTTTCGTTTTGACCCTGTTGACCAAGAGGTAACCCCATGAAAAGAACTATTATATTATTCATATTGTGTAGTGTTGTCGTGTGTATGGGATGCGATAAAGAATGGTTCGACATGACCCCGCCGGAAGTGTCTTCTATTATACCGGGCAACAGGACAACCGGGATCAGTGTTCGTCCGGAAATACGTATTACCTTTTCCAAAAAAATGGATACCGCCAAAACCGAAGAAGCCATTTCAATATATACTGGCAGTTACGAGCCAAAAGGATATTTCAGATGGGAAGGGAAAAAGGTTTATTACGATCTCGTTGAAGACCTTGAAAGCGCCGCCACCTGTGTTATACAGGTAAGTGATAGTGCCGAGGACGTCAACGGAAACAACATACTGGAAGCTGTTACATCCCTTTTTTCAGTGGGAACAGATTTCACCCCGCCATCGGTGGAAAATATTTCACCTGCAGACGGTACATTGCTAACAGATCCCTATCACCCTGTTGTTATCACCTTCTCGGAGCCTGTTCATGAAGAATCCCTTGAAAAGGGGTTCTCGGTTTCACCATACGTAAACGGCTTCAAATCACTTTCTGCCGGCGGTACCGTGCTCACCTTCACCCCGTATGAAAAGTATCTTCACGCAACACATTATACCATAACCGCGGACACGCAAATTACCGACGTGGCCGGCAATCAGCTGGTACAGAAATATACCTCCACCTTTACCATGGGGACAGACTACATTTCCCCCACGTTAGACCCTGAACAAACAGATCCTCACGATCCGGATGTGGGAGCCTTCGTTTCATTTGCCGGCAACACGATCAGGCTGGATTCTTATACCGTCACCAACGAAGCAGACAAGAATGGGCGCATCACCCTCGTGTTCTCCGAGTCCATGACAAGGATGGACACAGAAAACGCGGTATCACTGTCACCATCGCTGCCGCTTCAATACGAATGGGAGAACCCCCGCATCCTTCATCTTGATATCTCAGAAACATCATATAAACTGGACGAGGTATATACTGTGGCGGTAAGCTCAGGGGCCCGTGACCTTCAGGGAAATCCCATCGATACCGAATACAGCTTTCCTTTCAGAATAAACGGTGTCCACTCCCGCTACCTGGAGATTGTCCCCTTCGGCGACATGGACAAGTATGTATCACAGGTCAACTGGAAAGATGACGCAAGCGGCCCCGATGATGACAAACCTGTTCACCCGTTATACCAGGATGATACCATAGATCACGGGTACAGCTGCATCAAGACCATTAATACAGACTACGAGGACGTGTACGTTTTAAGGGTATACCTGTGCAACAACACCGGCAACCTTGATCCCGGAAGTATTGATGAGCTTTCTGCCATACAGGCGGTATCCTTTAGAACGGTTACCTACTGGCATAACCGCACCCCGGTAACACCGAAAATATGGAAAGTTACCAGGCCCTCAGACCACCCGGATGCAATTGACATATACCTCTTCGATATTGAATCCGAGACCTACTACCAGCTTATCATACAGGGAGGAACCGAAGGGATACGTGATACGGAAGGGAACTACATGCCGGATACCTTTAATCTCTTCGTAAACAGTTGATATGGCAATCGCGTCATTCAGCATAAAGCGGCCAATAACCATTATAATGTTCTTTGCCGCCGGGATCATTTTCGGGATAATCGCGTTGGGGAAAATGGACATCGACCTGCTTCCTTCAATACAATACCCGGAAATATCCGTGATCACCCTCTACCGTGGTGCCGCACCGGCCGAGATAGAACAGCTGCTCACCCGTCCAATCGAGGAAGCGGTTAACGGTGTATCCGGTGTAAAAAGGATCCGTTCGGAATCCATAGAAGGGGCAAGCCTTGTTGCCGCCACCTTTGACTGGGGGACCGACATGGACCTGGCCACGCTGCGCATCCGTGAAAAAGTTGACCTCGTAAAGGGTGTACTACCGCAGGACGCGGAAAAGTCAATGGTTGCCCGTTTTGATCCCAACGGGATGCCTGTAATGAATATCGCGGTTACCTCCCCATCGATGGACCCCCGTACCCTGCGAAACGAAATTGATCACAGGATAAAACAGCATTTCGAAAGGGTGGACGGTGTTGGCACCACCCGGATAACCGGTGGAAAGATACAGGAAATACAGGTTCACGTTGACCTGCAGTCACTGCAGGCATATGGCCTCAGCATTTATGACATCATTGAAAATGTCAACATGTCAAACTACAACTTCCCCGCCGGCACCGTTACCCGGGGGTCGAAGGAACTGCTGATTCGAACTATAGGTGAATTTACCTCCCTGGATGACATCGAAAATGTAATGGTTAAAAAAACCGAATCAGGCAGGCATATATTTGTAAAAGACATAGCCCGGGTATCCCGCGGCAGCAGGGATAAAAAGAGTGCCTCATTTATAAACGGACAGGAAAGCGTTAACCTGGGCATTATCAAGGAATCGGGGAAGAACACGGTAGAGGTATGCAACAAGCTCCATGTCCTTGTGAACGAGCTTAATACAAGGTATGCGGGTACGCTGCAAATGGACATATGCTACGACAGCTCCGGGTATATCGCGTCAGCCATAGACAATGTTACCATCTCGGCCATACTGGGAGGAATCATAGCCTTTCTTGTAGTGCTGGCTTTTTTGCAGAACATTATGGCATCCCTGGTCATTATAGTTATTCTTCCCGTTTCGATAATGCTTACCCTGCTGGCCATGTTTTTACTGGATGTCAATATCAATCTCATGTCCCTTGGAGGTATGGCCATAAGTACGGGTATGCTGGTAGACGGCGGTATTGTCATAATAGAATCTATTCAAAAGAAATCTGATACCGGGTTACCCATTGAACAGGCTGCAGTAGAGGGAACAGGGGAGGTAACCTCCGCCCTTCTCTCTTCAATGCTGACCAGTATAGTGGTCTTTCTTCCCCTTCTTCTTGTCAGTGGAATATCCGGTCAGTTATTTGGACAGCTGGCAATAACTGCCAGCGTATCCCTCATTTCCGCTTTCATTGTGTCCATAACACTGATCCCTGCCCTGATCGTGATGTCACAACACAACAATATCAACACAACAAAGCTATTTTCACATTTTATGCATCATAAAATCCAGGCAGTACTACGGGTTATTGCTGAGTCCATCAATTCCATCATGTATCGGGTTTCCAGGCAGTATGAAACGCATCTCATTAAAAGGATGGATAATCTTCGACAGACAACTATTGCCGCCTTTCTTATTATCATTTTCGGACTGGTGCTGTTCCTCTTGATGGACAAGAACATGATGCCCCACACCGAACCAGGGGTATTCTCAATACGCATCACCGCACCCAGGGGGACTTCGCTTTCTGGCACCAGGGAACTTGTGCTGCAGATTGATTCCATGCTTGCGAATACACCATCTGTGAAACAACGAATCATCAATGTTGGGTATAATCCCGAGAGCATCACCGAATACTTTGGCAGGGAAAAGAACACGTATATAGGAGAGATCCTTGTAACAATGAAACCAGATGCTGCATTGTCCACAGCTGAGATCATTAAAAGCTTCAACCATTCTTTAAATTTCCCTGATGACATCAAGGTTGAATTTTCCGCGGATAATATTGAATTATCACGGCTTGTTAATATACAGGCATCTTCCATCAGTCTCGACGTATTTGGTGACAACATGGTTTCTCTTGAAACTGCAGCAGATAATGTAATAAATACAACCGGTAAAATAGAGGGAATACGCAACTGTATACCGCTAATCCATAAGGGGAAACCGGAAATAAAGATAGACGTGGACAGGGAAAGACTGTCTTCCCTGGGATTACACATCAGGGACATAGCCGATTTTATATATGCCTCTGTTCAGGGTGAAAGGGCGGGGAAATTTTACGAAGATGACAGGGAAATTGATATCAGCGTTCGTCTTGACGAAAAATTCAGGAATAACGTTTCAGATCTTCAGTACATGGTGCTAAAAAATTCTGACGAAAAAATAATACTATTGAACAATGTGGCTGATCTCACCATGCAGGAAGGATACAGTAAAATTATCCGGAAAAACCAGGAAAGATGCATCAGTATCATTCATGAAACATCAGACGGGTATTCTTTCAGCAAGATCATAAAGTCAATAAAGGCAAAACTTAGTTCTATATCACTACCCGATTCTGTAACCGCCGCTCTTTCAGAGGAGATGAATGAAATACGTGATTCTATTAATTCCCTGGTAATGGCCCTGCTGCTATCCTTATTGCTTATTTACATGATCCTTGCATCCCAGTTCGAATCATTTACAGTTCCACTGCTTATAATGTGTACAGTGCCACTCACCTTCCTTGGAACAGGGGCTTCATTGCTGCTTACCGGCAATACAATCAACCTCATGTCAATCATGGGGATGATCATGCTGAGTGGCATCGTAGTAAATAATGCTATTGTACTTCTGCAATACATATCACTTTATCACGGTCAGAACATTAGCCTGAAAGAGGCTATTATCTCGGCCTGCAGAAACAGGCTGCAGCCCATACTCATGACGGCCCTCACCACAATACTTGGTCTTGTACCCCTGGCCATCGGTATGCAGAAAGGCTCCGAGATGCAATCACCACTGGCTATAACCGTTATTGGCGGGCTTGCCACCGCAACCTTTCTCACACTTGTTATCTTCCCGGTAATTGTGTTTCACTTTTATAAAGACAGGAAGAGGACATGAAGCAGATTGTACTTTTTTTCGTTCATCGAAAAATCAGCGCCCTGATGCTGTTCCTGATTATTTTACTGGCTGGGATTTTTTCCATACAGCATATTCCCACGTCTTTGATGCCGTCTGCCGAGACCCGGGGTATCACTATTTCCATAAAGTATCCCGGACAATCACCATGGCGCATTGAACGGCTTATTACAAAACCGGTTGAGAATGCCATTGGTCCTATAGGCGGTATAAGTGAAATTCTTTCATCATCACGTGATGATGAGTCAAAAATATACGTAATGTTCCAGGCCGGTGTGAGAATGAAATACAAGTCTTTCGAGATACGTGACCGGATAGAACCCGTTCGAAGTAATTTCCCCCGTGATGTGCAGGAACCTGCAATATATATGCATACAAACGATAACAGCCCTTCTGTTATTCTTCATGTAACAAGTGATGTATATTCGTTGAATGAATTGCGTGAGATAACAGAGCTGAAACTAAAAAAACAGGTGGAAAGGGTTAACGGGGTAAGCGAGATCATGATCGGCGGCGGCACAAGAAGAGAAATACAGGTTCGCGTTAAACCAGGCAGGCTTTTAAGCCATGGACTTACCCTGCAGCACGTAATGGACTGCCTGCAGCAAAATAATTTCGTCTCTCCCGGGGGTACCCTGACTAATACCACAACATATGGAAAAGATTTTTCCATAATGATGAATGGCAGGTTTCAGTCTATTGACGATATACGCAACACTCCTGTATTGTCCGCCTCCAGCGGTTCACCTGTCCTACTAAGGGATATTGCCCGAATAAGCGATTATTCAGGGAAAAAAGAATCCATCGCCCGGGTAAACGGGAAAGAACACGTATCACTTTATATTTTCAAAACCAGCACAGCTAATCCCGTGACTGTATCGCAACATATCCGGGAGTTACTATCAACCAGCAGTATTGATAATCTAACAATCACCACGGGATACGACCAGGCTGAATATATCAGCGAGGCGGTGAAAAATCTCATGATCAGCTGCGTTCTGGGTATACTGCTTGCCGTTGTTGTGCTTTTCCTTTTTCTGAGAAGAATTGAGATAACACTGCCCATCATCATCGCCATTCCATTTTCACTGCTTGTTGTATGTTGTTACCTGTATTTCAGTGGTAAAAGTTTTAACGTGATCACCCTTTCCGGCCTTGCAATTGCTGCGGGACTGGTGGTTGACAACAGCATTATCGTGCTTGAAAATATTCAGAAACACGTTGCAGGGATCAGGTCACCTTCAGGAAATTCTATCGCCGATGCCTCTTACTCGGTATTCAAAGCATTGCTGGCCTCAACCCTCACCACGATCTGTATTTTTATCCCGGTTATTCTCTTCAGGGACGCTTACAAATCAATCTACGGAGAGCTTGCCGCAACAGTGATAGTGGCACTGCTGGCATCTTTCGCGGTATCGATCACCCTGCTGCCTTCCCTTTTCTCATTTCTTTCGGGCAATACGTTTCAGCAAATCAGCACACGTGCTGGAAAAGTTTATTCACATGTTCGCGCCATCATTCCCGGCAGTGCCCCGTGGAAACTGCCGTTTATCAACCCTGGCCCGAAGTCCACAGTATATACTGTAAAGAAACGCATAACACAATTATACAAAAGAATACCATCGTATGAATCTACCCTGTTACTATGTTTTCAGAACAGTAAGAAATATGCCATCAGGGGTATCATCCTTGTAATTCTTACAGTGATAATCGGGGGTACATGCATAAAGAAGGGAAACCTTTCCATCAATGACAGCCGTGATATTATGGCTACACTTGAAATGCCATCAGGCACCTCTCTTGAGGCCACATCGAAAAAAGCCGTATTGCTTGAATCACGTTTTGAACAAATTGAAAATGTCACGGATGTCTCGGTAAAGGTTGAAAAAGCAAGTGCTGATTTTGTGATAAAAACGCATAATACTGCTGACAAAAAATCCATGACAAAACGGTTAAAGACGTCAACACGGGATATCACCGAAGGGTCTGTTTTCTTTCAACAGGATGATTCTTCAGGATATTCCGATTCAATCGACATGGAGATTTCCGGTCCGGATATTAATATAATACGTGATATCACTCGCAGGCTGGCAGCAATAATCAACCCGTGGCATGGCATAGAAGACGTGATACTTCGATTCAAGGAAAAACGCCCCGAGCTGCACATCCTCATAGACAGAAACAAGACAGCAGCCACAGGCCTTTCCATGGCACAGGCTGGTTCTGTTATTCGAAACTCCCTGTACGGCCCGGTGGCAACGAAATTTATTGACCGCCATGAAGTGGATATCCGCGCAGAACTGGATATCGACAATGAAAACAAGATCCATCAATTGGCAGGGATCCACCTTCCATTACAGGAAGGCAAACAGGTACCCCTGGGTGCCGTAGCAAGTTTCAGTACCACCACCGGTCTTAATATGATATGGCGAAAAAACAAGGTACGCATGGAAGCATTGACCATCAACCATGATGGACTTGACATGCAGTCACTTGTTAACCGGATACAAAATACTGTTGATACAATGAACATCCCATCCGGTTATCACGTCTCATTCGGTAAGTCCATAGAAAAGTTCACATCATCACAGCGCAGCATCCGTATAAGCATACTGCTTGCCATACTCCTGGTTTACATGGTAACCGCCGCCGTATTCGAATCCATCACCCTTCCCTTCCTGGTCATAACCGCCATACCCTTCTCTGCCATCATGGTTATATGGACCATGGCCCTTGCAGGCCTCACCCTTAACTTCTCAACCGGCATGGGTTTCGTGGTGCTTATCGGGATCGTGGTAAACAACGCCATCGTTCTCATCGACACCTACCAGGTAAACCTCACCGATAAGACCATCACCATACAGAATATCATAACCCTGTCCCGCTCACGGGTGCGCCCCGTTATGATGACCACCCTCACCACAACACTTGGCATGCTCCCCCTCCTCTTCACCTCCCAGGGCAGCACCCTCTGGCAGGGCTTCGCCCTCACCATAATAACCGGCCTCACCGGCGCCACCCTGCTGGTGCTCTTCGTGATACCGGTTGGGTATTACTACTTTATAAATAGAACCACAGCATCTCGGCTTCGCTCGATGACCGGCTCAGAGATACAGAGAAAAGCAAATAAGTTGACGTGTAGAATTAATACCAGTATAGTATCTTCATTACCAGCTTGAACAGTAAGGAAAGTGTAAAATGTCAAATGAACAAACTCAGGGTTGGAAAAGGGTAATTCAAAAGATAACCCTCAAAAAAGATAAGACTACTCTTGAATACATCGACGGGTCATCATTACGCGTGGGCTGAATATTCAGAAGACGTATAGGGCTTTATCATACGCAATTCTCTTTCTTCTGAATTTTTAGCACGATATAAGTCCCAACGAAGCTGCATATTCATCCAAAAATCCTCTGACATGTTAAAAAATTTTGCCAAGCGTAAAGCTGTACTGGGTGTAATACCGCGCCGCCCATTTACAATCTCATTAATTCGCTGGTAAGGAACATGAATCGCCTTAGATAAATCTCGTTGCGTTATTGACAGTGGAGCCAAAAATTCCTTCACCAGCATCTCTCCCGGATGAGTTGGCTCCCTGTATTTGGGAATTCTAACCATAATAACCTCCTGATTGTTTCAATGATAATCTACTATTTCAACACTGTATGCACTACCATTGTCCCATTTAAAACAAATTCGATACTGATCATTGATTCGAATACTATACTGCCCGGCACGATCTCCATCCAGTATCTCCAGGCGATTTCCCGGAGGTACTTTTAAATCGTCAAGCTTTGTTGCTGAGTCAACCTGATCCAGTTTTCGCGCAGATGAGGTCCAAATATTCTGTGGGCATATTTTTCGTGCAGCTTTGCTGTTTTTCCCATCGAAAACATCTTCTGTACCCTGATTTTTAAATGATCGTATCATGTAATCACGGTAGCACGGCTTCCATGCTATGTCAAATATTTTTTAGGCTGAACAAGCAACATCACTATAGATTTTTGCTTTCTCTGTCTGACCTGCATCATTAATGCCAGAATAATACCTTTATTTCGAAGTTGAACAGGAAGGAATGAATTGAATAAATATTGACTTCCGCTACCTTCATCTCCTATAATACGGCATTACAAGAGTTAAACCAAATACACAAAGCTGAATGGAGTGCCTGTCATGCTGCAATTTCTCCCCGGCCCCCTTCGGGGCACACTTGGCGTACTGCTGCTTGTGCTCAACACCCTGTTCTGGGGCATCCCGGTATACATCACCGCCGTCTTCAAGCTGATACTTCCCTTCAGGGTTACCCGGCAATTCTTTGACTATATTCTCAACTGGCTCTCATATACCTGGATGTACTGCAACAACCTCTTTATCGAGATACTAAAAAAAGTAGAATACCGGGTTGAGGGACTCGACCAGCTGCAAAAGGACGAATGGTACCTGGTCATCTCAAATCACCAGACCTGGGTTGACATAATTGTGCTGCAGAAGATCTTTCACGGGCACATCCCCTTTCTCAAGTACTTTCTGAAAAGGGAACTCATCTGGGTGCCCATACTGGGGCTGGCGTGGTGGGCACTTGACTACCCATTCATGAAGCGTTACACCAGGGAGGAAATCAGAAAAAAGCCCCACCTGCAGGGAAAGGACATCGAGGCAACCAGGAAGGCATGTGAAAAGTTCAGCCACAAGCCCGCCTCTATCATGAACTTCGTAGAAGGCACACGGTTTACGAAAGAAAAGCATGAAAAGCAGCAGTCACCCTACCGCCACCTGCTGCGGCCCCGTTCGGGGGGAATCTCCTTTGTGCTGTCAGCCATGGGGGAGGTTATGCGAAAGGTGATCGATGTCACCATTGCCTACCCCGACGGTGCAGAAAACACCTGGGAATTTCTCTGCAGCAAGAAAACCCGCATCGTGGTGCTGATAGACGTACTCAGCATTCCCGAATACCTGCGTGGTAAGAACCCCGATGACACAGAATATCGTGAAAGTTTCAACCAGTGGCTCAACAGCATCTGGGAAAAGAAGGATCAAAAGATAGAAAATATAATAAAACCCGGGCTACCATGACCTATTGCTGACAAGATACTCAACATTTATTTCTCACGGAGACACGGAGGCACGGGGAGTTGATTTCTTCATTTTGTATT
>JAGYNX010000489.1 GCA_018399855.1 Spirochaetota bacterium | reverse complement strand
CATTTTTCACTTTTCACTTAATTCCATTTATCTGCGGTTATAAAAAATTATTTTCAATTCCCAATAATCCGGAAAGACCCTGATTAATGTATACTACCTTTTGTACGTGAACTTAACCTACTTCGCATTTATGCAATATTCTTTAACAATAACCCCTCTGTACCTCTGTGCATCTGTGGTTCTATTTCGTTTAGATATAAGAATTTTGAAAAGAAATAAAAATATCTTGAAAATATGAACCCTGTGCAGTAGAAGAACAGCATATTACGCGGGTAACGCGAAAGAGGTGATTCGGACGATGAAAAAACTACTGTTGCCAATGCTGTGTTTAATGTGTATAAGCTCTTGCGGTTACTGGAAGGTCACGAAACTGCAGCCGGAAACCATATGTACCATCCCCCAGGGAGACCAGGCGGGACAGGTGAATATACAGAAAAATGAGAACGGGCTGCTTGATCTAACCTTCGGAGTCCATATTTCCGGAAAAAATATTTATATCAAGGACAACATTTCCAGGAGAATACAGGTTTTTAACCGGGAAGCAGAACTTGAAATGATAATCGGCAAAATTGACAAGTCGTTATCAAGTGATGAAAAGGTCAGTACAAGCAACATAAATTTTAATATTATTGGAGCCATGGCAACCGATTCAGATGATAACATCTATGCGCAGAACCGTCTTGCCGCGTCTTCAAGATACGGCGATCGAAATTCAGGCAATGTTGACCTTTCACCGTCATATATTTTATATTTTGACAAAAACGGGGAATTGCAGTATACACTGGGCAGGGACGGATCGACGGCTGTTCCTTTCTATTACATAGAACATCTGCATGTTGACAATGAAGACCGTTTATTCGTGGTAGGAAGGAGTTCAGAGATTTGGAGTGTATACCGGTTTAATAAAAGAAAACGGGACTTCTCGGTAACCCTGGGGCAGCCTGCATTTTCAGAAAAAGAAGAAGACGATGTGTATGACGGTAAAATCGAGAATATCTCAATATTTCAGAATGGAGAGGCCTTCCTGGTATCGGTTGCCTATTATCATGGAACCAGGTTCAAGTTCAGGAAGATCATGAAGTACTCACTTGAAAAGAATGAAATCGAGAAAACCGTGATAACAACCCCCGATCCGAAGAATGAGCTGTTTACGGTAATTGATGATAAGTACGTATACCTGTGGAACGTAGATACCGATGAGTTAAAATACGTAATCTGCAACATGAATGGAGAAGTTATTAACAACATTTTGATTGAATTTACGGACAGGGAAAGAATTTTTAACGACATTACAGTTAACAATTCTGGACAGTTCTATTCATACCATGTATCATCGCAGGGTATTGATATACTGGAATGGAAATAATACATACAGGGAGGCTTGATGAAAGTAGTTACCGCTGAAGAGATGCAAAAAATTGACAGTGTTTCAATCAACGAGACAGGTATTCCCGGAGAAGTGCTCATGGGGTATGCCGGCAAGGCCATTGCTGATCACATACTGCTTGAGCTAGAAGAGGTAAAGAGAGTTGCAGTACTGAGTGGAACCGGTAATAACGGCGGTGATGGTATGGTAGTCGCGTATTTTCTTGCACGTGAATCCATTGATGTCACATTATACGTGACCGGTTCAGAAGACAAGTTATCAGCAACTTCAGCCATATACTATAATGT
>JAGYNX010000488.1 GCA_018399855.1 Spirochaetota bacterium | reverse complement strand
CCGAATCTTCATTCCGCTGATGTCTTCCACCTTGCCAACGGCTTTCTTTGTGTGCAGCAGTCCCGGGCCATGGGCGTGCAGGTACAGCACTTTTACATCTTCAAGCTCGGCGGGTTTCATCTTTTTGTAAAAACGGTTGGCCACCTTCGTTGCCATATCGCCGCTTTCATATCCCATGGGCAGGTCAGCCGCCGCCATCACGGGGAATCTGCCCCTGGTGTAGGCAAAACATGACATGCCGATATCGGATATACCGTTTACAACACCGTCATAACACTGGTCAGCCTTGGTAAGCGTGCCGCCTGGAAAAATGTTGATCTTCACTTTCCCGTTAGTACGCTCTTCTACTTCTTTCGCCCATGCCATGCCTGCCTGGGCCTGGCCATGAGTTGCGGGGAAAAAGATGCTGTAAGTCAAATCGATCTTCTCGGCATGATCCACCGTGTCAAAAACACCGGACACGGCAAAACCCACTATTATGGCTATTACAATAATAACAACTAAAATAATATTCTTTTTCATATGGATTACTCCCGTTTCTTTTTCTGCCATTTGTACCGTCTGGCAGGATTATATGTCAACGAGAAAATAAAAAAGGAAGGGCCTGCCATTCCGGTGAAGGCGGGAATGGCAGGAACGCGGATTGCTTACTCGTTCATCTTGTACTGCCCTTTGAGAGCATACACATGATTTTCCCACACCTTCATGAAGGTATCATCATCATGAACGGGTTT
Source organism: Spirochaetota bacterium (assembly GCA_018399855.1). Lineage (GTDB taxonomy): Bacteria > Spirochaetota > UBA4802 > UBA4802 > UB4802 > M55B154. The sequence continues at coordinate 947 of JAGYNX010000488.1, read as the reverse complement.
CTTTATCATCTTCAGGATCAGATTCTGCTGTTTTTCGGTGTTTTTCTGACCCGTATACAGCCGTGTGGCATAGGCCGAAAAATCACTGACAACGAACTTGAAGATCTCTTCCATTATCTCATCTTCAATACCGTAGATCTTCTTGTTCTCGCAGATAAGCTGTGAATATGGTATCAGTGTAAAAAGTTCACCCACCTTCAGCATGTAATCGATATTGCCCTGCTGTGTTTCGTCCGGGGTGGCCTTCGTGAGGAATTCAGTAAACGCCTTGATCTGTTCCCTGAATATCTTGAGATTCTGGATGTCAAGACCGTCAAAAGCCTTGTTGTAATCCTCGAACTGTATTTTCGAAAGCCCTTTAGTGGGACCCTGGTTGAAAAGAAAATCATCATTTGCCGTATCGTTACGCTTCGGCACTTCCGGGTAATCTTTGTGATTGAACATGAAGTTCTGCAGAAATTTTACCACCAGTGCCATGTTCACATGTGTGGTTCCTTCAAGCTTGGGCAGCATACCGATATCACGTATGGCCATCTCGAAGTACGTATCCTGCTCAAATCCCCTGGCGGCGGTCACCTCGTGAAGAAGCCCGATTACCACTTCTCCCTCCATGGTTACCTTCATCTTCTGGATTGGATTATACAGAAGATATCGCCTGTCATCGGGACTTGCAGACCTGAAGTAGTCACATGCCCTGAGGGCAAAAAGCTTCATGGCAACAAGCCGGGCATATGCCTCGGTAAAAAGTTTTTTTACGTGTGGAAAGTCTGTCACGTACATCTTGTAGAGACTTCTGTTGGCGGCGTGGTCAATAGCCTCGTAGAGGCAATGTTCGCATATACCAATTGATGCCCATCCGAGCTCATATTTACCCACGTTGACCGTGTTAAGCCCCGAGTCCCAGGCATGCGGACCTTTTGACAGGATATCAGCGTCGGTAATGGGAT
>JAGYNX010000487.1 GCA_018399855.1 Spirochaetota bacterium | reverse complement strand
TTTTCCCTCATGTTTTCAACAGTCTTGATGCTCACATGCAGCTTCTCGGCGATGTGCCTGTTGCCAAGTCCATGCCTGATTAGCTGAAATATCTCGAATTCACGGTCGGTGAGGGAATCGATGTCAGAGAAACCACCATCAGAGGGTTTGGCTGCCAGGCTGTTTAAAATACTTTCCTTCTTTTCAAGCTGCCTGCGTTCAGTGATATCAAGCCCAACCACGATGTAAAAAATCAAGCTTATCGTGTTCATCGAAAATTTGCTTGGCATGCCATTCAACGAACAATTCCCTGCCGTCACTGGTAATAACGGTGCTTTCAAATACCTGGGTAGTGGTGGAACGAACCAGGTTCCTGAAATGGTCTATCAGCATATCATGTTCCTGCGGAGGGGTCAGGGTCTGAAGAAAATTAGCGGCAGCCATCTGCTTCTGGCTGTATCCTGTTGCCGAAGGTATTGCCCTGTCCATCATTAGTATGTCACCCCTGGCTCAATTGACATGAAAAAAGCGGGAGAGGCTTCTTAAATTGTGCGAATCAGGTTGCGGTCTCTTTTCAGTTTAGCACGCGTCTCTTTCTGCTCGGTAAGGTCACGCGCGATAATTGAACAGCCGATAACCTGGTCGGTTGAGTCGGTAATAGGAGCCAGGGTCAATTGCATGTGTACGGTAGAGCCGTTATTGCGCATACACACCGACTCGTAATGTTCTATGGTTTCACCATCGGAAACCCGTGTTACCAGGACCGGAAACTCATCAGGCTGGTATGGGGGAGAAAGCACACCGATGGAACATCCCTTGATATCTTCTTCGGGATATCCGAAAATCCGGGCGGCGCTCCTGTTCCAGCCGGCCACGAGACGATTGTAAGACCCAGCCCGGTTCCGGGATATTTCCCGGCCAGGGTGGCGTCACCCTGATGATAACCTTCGAACAGTTGTGACTTTTCCTGCTGGTTTATACCGATCCCGGTGTCCGTAACCGTAATCAAAAACCTCTCGTCCTCAACAATAGTCACTGCTGAAAGGGATGTGGGGTTGATGTCAATGATGCTGGTCTCAATCTGTGCCACTTCGACCAGGTCGTTGATCAGTTGTAGAAGCCGGGTGCCGTTACGCTCGATAATTTTCAGGTATTCTTTTTCTTCGCTGTCAAGACGGTCAGGAGACTGAAGGGACAGCACACGTGATAATGATAAGATTGAATTAAGTGGTGAACGAAGCTCATGGCTCATATTCGATATAAACTGTTTGTTGAAATACTGTTTCATGATTCATGCGTGCGTATATTTGATTTTAACAGGTAGAGTATATTAAAAAAGATTTGTGATTCCACCCACGAACCGTTCCTTGGTCATACCGGTAGGAAGTGAGTAGATCTCATGACGTATGTCATCGGTTGCTTTCTGCAATTTTTCAAAGTGAGACCAAACGTCACCGAAGCCTTCTTCATGTTCCAGAAAAAGGGCAGCCGGTGTATTCATAGGTTTGTAACCCCTGCGTTGATAGAACGAATATATTACAGGATATCACACAATTTCATTTTAACGGTAGAGTTTGTACAGTATATTTTATGACTATAATCATTATTACCCACCGCTTCCCTCGACGCTGTGCTGAGCGAAACCGAAGCATATACGCAGATTAACAATGATGATTAGTGAATAGTGATGGGTGAATTACACACAGGTAT